>NZ_QPND01000100.1:0-292 GCF_003344565.1 Saliphagus sp. LR7
AGTGGTTGGTCCCGGTTTGTAGGCAGTGCGTCGAGGCGATGAACGCATGGCAACGTCAGTCCGAACGCGTTCGGACTGCCTCGCTAACACCCTACGGGCGGTGCCATCAGCCACACTCAATCGGGCAGGGTTGCTTTTTGTTGATGGGGACCCCAACCCAACCCCAGTTTTCCCAGTCGAGTTAGACTCATAAACGGCCTCAGAGTGCCTAAGTCTTGCGGTTTCGAGTCTCTGCCTACCGCTTAGACCCACGACTGAAGTCGTGGGCTTCCGCTTAATTCGTGTCATCGGT
>NZ_QPND01000101.1:0-283 GCF_003344565.1 Saliphagus sp. LR7
CCCCAAGTTATAGTTTCTTTGATAGTCCCTTACTACTTGGATAACCGTAGTAATTCTAGAGCTAATACATGCGTCAATACCCTTCTGGGGTAGTATTTATTAGATTGAAACCAACCCCTTCGGGGTGATGTGGTGATTCATAATAAGCTTGCGGATCGCATGGCTTTTGCCGGCGATGGATCATTCAAGTTTCTGCCCTATCAGCTTTGGATGGTAGGGTATTGGCCTACCATGGCTTTAACGGGTAACGGGAAATTAGGGTTTGATTCCGGAGAGGGAGCCC
>NZ_QPND01000102.1:0-253 GCF_003344565.1 Saliphagus sp. LR7
GAGATCGTCTCCGAGGCTGTTGACGACAAAATTAAGCAGGTGCTCTTCCTCTACCTTGTTGTCTGCTTGGGTAGGCTTCACACCGCATCCAAGCAGACGCTTACTCTAACCCGATGTGATCGACTGAAGCTCGATCATCGGGTACGGCGGGGACGTGACGACGAGTTCGACCGAGTCGTCGGCGAGCGAGAGGTCGCGTGCGTCGCCGACGCGGACGCGGTGGGTCGTCTCCATTCGTCTCCTCGGTTCGCCG
>NZ_QPND01000103.1:0-252 GCF_003344565.1 Saliphagus sp. LR7
CGCATTGCAAGGGTCCGATACTGAGATGATGACTTGATGGTGATTCCCGTTCGTTTACTACACGCGAGCGAGTATTAGAATGAATAGGAAGGCTGTGCATGACAAATCAAGCTAGCCGACATCAGATAGAACGCGATTCGCTGCTCCATCGCTGTCATCACCGGCACGTCGTAGCGTTCGGCTCGGTACTCGAGGTCCTCCCCGTCGGCCCGCCGCTCGGAAACGAACTCCCGGTGGTCCTCGAGGCGGCGC
>NZ_QPND01000104.1:0-251 GCF_003344565.1 Saliphagus sp. LR7
CCGCCGACAGCGACTGTCCAGTGCTGATCATCGTCTTTGCCAATTCCTCGACACTATCCGAACACGGATCAGACCGGTTCAGCATGTTCTCGATGCATTCGTGCGGTCACTGGTGTGATCGACTGAGCTTTGGGACGACCTCTTCTCGGAGCTCGATCCGGCGGTCGGGGCGGCTCTCGAGGCGGGCGAGGGCGAGCGGGCGTTCGAAGCGATGCACGCCCAGTTGGACCGCGTCTGGGACGAGCTCTCCC
>NZ_QPND01000105.1:0-251 GCF_003344565.1 Saliphagus sp. LR7
CTGGGAACAGGAATACCGGATGCGTGAACTCCGTCACCTGCTCCGCCGAAGCGCGGAGCAGGTGGGCTGGAGTGGTGAAGCGGCCATTGACGCGAGTGGCTTCCAGCGCGATCAAACGAGTTACCACTACCGCGATCGCGCGAACTTCTCGTTCCAGTCGATGAAGACGACGATCTTGATTGACGTGCACTCGCTTGCGATCAAAGACGTTCATTTCACGACGAAGAAGGCGTGGGACGGCCATATCGGAA
>NZ_QPND01000106.1:0-247 GCF_003344565.1 Saliphagus sp. LR7
GCGCCGCCTCGAGGACCACCGGGAGTTCGTTTCCGAGCGGCGGGCCGACGGGGAGGACCTCGAGTACCGAGCCGAACGCTACGACGTGCCGGTGATGACAGCGATGGAGCAGCGAATCGCGTTCTATGAGGTCGACCGGATCGAGGAGAGCCCGGAGGGGTACCGGGTCCGCCACGAGCCGTTCGAACCGGACGGTATCGCCGGCTCGAGGCCGTAGCGGCGCACATGCAAGCCAAACTACCACCCT
>NZ_QPND01000107.1:0-246 GCF_003344565.1 Saliphagus sp. LR7
CCACCCATGCCCGGGTTCGATTCCGTGGACCGCCCCGAGAGCAATCGCCCCGGCAAAGAGCCCGAGATTGTCGAGATACACCATCTGTGCGGTAATATTCCGAAGACGATCGGTTTATGGATTGTTACTACCGAACCGAGGGAATCGTCATAACAAGGGGCTCAGTTCGAGAATAAGCGTCGATATCTCTGCTACGAGTGGAAAAATGTGCCGAACTCATCAACCAGACATCGTGTAGTGCCCGTG
>NZ_QPND01000011.1:0-140843 GCF_003344565.1 Saliphagus sp. LR7
ATTGTACTTCCGCGAACTGATTCCCTTGAACCAGTTGGCGAGAAGTGACGGGGCGTGCTTCGGTGGGCTACTCACGAACAAATGAACGTGGTCGGGTTGGACGGTGAGGTCAACAATCTCCAACCCTCAGCCGTTCGTAGCAACATAGCCCAGACGCACTATGCCTACCGCTCGACCCGCGCCTGAAGACGCGGGTATGCGCTCGCACTATGTATCATAACAGATACTAGAGGATCGCGACCGGTGTGTTACCTCCTGCCACCGTCTGTAACACGGATCGATCACCGTGGAAAGTCATGTCAAGGAGCATCGGATCCCCCTCTTCGATGAGAGAGCGGTTCACGGCTCCCCGCCGAGTGTAACCTCGAACCGTTCGATCGTCGTCCCGTCGGGCTCCCGAAGGTGCCCCGAGAGCCCCTCGTCGGTCGGCGAGAGCGTCGCGAACCCGGGGCGATTCCCCCGAGGCTGGACGTGGCTCCCCGGATTCAACAGGGTCACGTCGCCGGCCACCGTCACGCCGGGGCGGTGGCTGTGTCCCGAGACGACGAGGTCGGCCGCCCGCGAGCGCCCGAACAGCTCGAGGCCGGTCTCCCCGCCGTCGCGGCGGTGGGTGAGGGCGACCCGGACACCCTCGTACTCGACGGATCGGGTTTCGGGCAGGCGCTCTCGGAGGGTCCCGGAGTCGGCGTTGCCGTGGACGGCGACCAGTCGCTCGGCCTCCTCGCGGAAGGCGGCGTGGACCCGCTCGGTCGTGAAGTCGCCGGCGTGGACCACGAGGTCGGCATCGCGGGCGGCCTCGAGAGCCGGTCCCTCGAGACGGTGGCCGTCGGTCGCGTGGGTGTCGGCGTAGATCGCGAGCACGGCCGGAGTACGGCGCGGGGGGTTACGGGCGTTACGACCGGGTCCGTCCCGGCAGACGAACCGCCCACGTTTTTGACGGTTCGCCCGAAACGGGGGTCGATGGCCAGTAGCACCTCGGTGGTTCTCGCCGCGCTGTTCGCCAACGGCGCGATCGCGATCCTGAAGTTCGGCGGCTTTCTCCTGACCGGAAGTCCCGCGATGCTCTCAGAGACCTACCACTCGATTTCCGACACCGGCAACCAGGTCTTCCTGTTGATCGGGATCAAGTACGGCGCCCAGGACGCGAACCGCACGCATCCGTTCGGCCACGGGAAGGCCCAGTTCTTCTACAGCTTCCTCGTCAGCGTCATTCTCTTCGGCATCGCCGGCTGGGAGAGCGCGAGACACGGCTACGAGGCGCTCCAGGAGGGGGGCGTCCACCGGGCCGCCGGGGACGTCACGCTGCTTGGAGCGACGTTCGATCCCGTCTACGTCAACTACGTCGTCCTGATCGGAGCGATCGTCTTCGAGACCTACGCGCTCAAGAAGGCCAACGACGGACTGAGCCGCCAGATGGACGAACACGGCTGGGAGACGTACCGCGAGGCGTTTCGCAAGACCAGCGACGTGACGACGCTTACGGCCTTCACCGAGGACTCGATCGCCCTCGCCGGCGCCGGGATCGCCCTCGCGGGGGTCTACCTGACCCGAGTCACCGGAAACGGGCTGTACGACGCTGCCGCGGCGCTGCTCATCGGCTTTCTCCTGATGGGATTCGCCATCGCACTGGCCTGGGAGAACAAGCGCCTGCTGCTCGGCGAGAGCCTCCCCGCGCCCGCCGAGAGCGAACTACGGGACATAATCGCCGACGGCGACGGGGTCCGCGAGATCGTCGACTTCCGGACGGTCTACTTCGGTCCCGAGGAACTCCTGGTCGTCGCCGACGTCCGGTTCGACCCCGGACTCGACACCGGCGAGATCGACGACCGGATCACCGAGATCGAGGCCGCACTGACCGCGCACAGCAGCCAGGTGCAGCGGGTCTACGTCGAGCCGGAGTAGTCGGGTCCGTCTCGACGACGGCGGGCGCCGGTTCGCTCTCAACGGTGGCGGGTTAGCCTTATATTCGAGAAGCCATCAGACAGAGATGTGTCCGAGACTGCCGGGTACATGCGCTTTTTCCCCTACGATCGCCCCTACGAGAACCAGCGGGAGGCGATGGACCGCGTCTACAACTCCCTGGTGCGCGGCCAGGACGTCCTCTTCGAGGGGGCCTGTGGGACCGGCAAGACGCTCTCGGCGCTCGTGCCGGCCCTTGAGGTCGCCCGCGAGCAGGACAAGACCGTGGTGATCACGACAAGCGTCCACCAGCAGATGCGCCAGTTCGTCGAGGAGGCCCGCGCGATCACCCGGAAAGAGGAGCTTCGAGCGGTCGTCTTCAAGGGCAAGGGGTCGATGTGTCACATCGACGTCGGCTACGAGGAGTGCCAGACCCTTCGGGACACCACCCGCTCGCTGGTCGAGGACGAACGCGACCGGGCCCGCCTCGAACGCCGCCAGCGTGAACTGCTCGCCGAGAGCCGGGAAGGGAGTGAGGAAGCAGCGGACGCCCGGGGCGCTGTGATGGAAGAACTCGAGTCGCTCGACGAGGAGATCGAGGACGTCGAGGACGCCAACGTCTGTGAGTACTACCGGAACAACCTGAAGGAGGACACCGACGACTTCTTCGCCTGGCTGTTCGACGACGTCCGCCGTCCCGACGAGATCTACGAGTACGCAGAACGCGAGGGGTTCTGTGGCTACGAACTCCTCAAGGAGGGAATGGAAGGGATCGACCTCGTCGTCTGTAACTACCACCACCTGCTCGACTCGGGGATCCGCGAGCAGTTTTTCCGGTGGCTCGGCCGCGATCCCGACGACGTCATCGCGGTCTTCGACGAGGCCCACAACGTCGAGGACGCCGCCCGCGATCACGCGACCCGGACCTGCTCGGAGCGGACGTTCGACCAGGCCATCGAGGAACTCGAGGACAGCAGCGATCCCCGAACGGGCGACGCCGCGAACGTCCTTGGAGCCTTTCGAGCGGCCCTCGTCGAGACCTACGAGGACTCCTTCGGGTTCGGCGACCGCGAGGGAGTCGGCGAGGGCTGGGAGGACGTTTCGGTCGCCAACGACGGCCGACGGGACGACCTCACGCTCGCCTTCCTGCAGGCGTATTCGGGCCAGGGGATCGACGACGACCTCGACACTGCGCTCGCGCTCGGGGGGGACCTGGACGAGGAGTACGAGGAGGCCTACCGCGAGGGCGAGACCGCCACGCGAACCGAGTGTCAGACCCTCCAGGCCGCCTCGTTCGTGAGCGCGTGGATGGACGAGGGCGACAGCCGGGGACTGTATCCCGTCGTCGCCGTCAGCCGCGACGCGGGCACCGACGAGGTCTATGGTCGCGCGGAACTCTACACCTGCCTCCCCCGGACGGTCACCGGCGAACTGTTCGAGGAAGTGGCCTCGACGGTCCTGATGAGCGCGACCCTCCAGCCGTTCGACGTCACCGAGGACGTCCTCGGAATAGAGGAGCCGGTCACGATGGCCTACGGCCTGGGATTCCCCGAGGAACACAGGAGAACGTACGCCGTCGAGACCCCCGCGCTGTTCGCGAGCGACCGGGACGACCCCGCGGTCGTCGGCGAGGTCTCGGGGACGGTCGGCGACGCCGTCCGCCTCACTCCCGGTAACACCCTCGCGTTCTTCCCGAACTACGCCGAGGCCGCGAAGTACGCCGAGCGTCTGGGCGGCGAACTCGAGGGGACGACGATCTACCTCGACGAGCCCGGAGTCGCCGCCGAGGACCTTCGAAAGCGGTTCGTCGCGGACGACGACGCCCTGCTCTGTACCTCGCTGTGGGGCACGCTCGCGGAGGGGGTGAGCTTCGACGGCGAGGACGCCCGAACAGTATTAGTCGTCGGCGTCCCCTACCCCCACCTCGACGACCGCGCGGAGGCGGTCCAGGACGCCTACGACGAGGCGTTCGAGGGGACCGACACGGGCTGGCGCTACGCCGTCGAGATTCCCACCGTCAGGAAGACCCGCCAGGCCCTCGGGCGGGTAATCCGCAGCCCCGAGGAGGTCGGCGTCCGGGCGCTGCTCGATCGCCGCTACTCCCGGCGGGCGAAATCGGACCTGGGCAAGTACAGCGTCAACGGCACCTTCCCCCACGAGGAACGCGAGGAGCTCATCGATATCGCGCCCGACAAGCTTAAGTTCGCGATGTTGAACTTCTACACCGACCACGAGGCGTATCCGGGCGAGCCGCCCGCGCCCTGAGCCTCCATCCGTTCGTCCGTTCTCGACTCGGCCGGAGCGGCCGCGCCGCCCGGCGGATATCATGAAACGCGAACCCGAAACGACGATCGCACAGTACGCCAACGACGCCCGCGTTCTCGAGGAACTCCACGCCGTCCCACCCTATCGGGTTTACGAGGTCTCCCTTGACGGCCGGCGGGGAGTCCTCAAGATCGACGACCACTCGCGGGGGCACGCGGCCGACGAGGGACGGGTCCACGCTTTCGTCGCGAGCGAGACCTCTATGGAGGTCCCGAACGTGATCGCCGTCGGCGACGACCACTACGTGACCGACTGGGAGGATGCGTTCGAGGGCTCGCCGACGCCGATCGAGGAGGAGTGGGCCCACATCGCCGGAGCGTGGCTCGGGGGACTCCACGCCGACACCGCGGACGCCTTCCCGGGGTTCGGACGTCCCCGTGACCACGGGACCAGACTGACGATCGACGTCCACGACCGCTGGACCGACGCCGCCCGGGAACGGATCGCGTATCACCAGGAGTTCCTCGAAACGGTCGGCCACGCGGACGTCGCCGACGCAGTCGATCGGTTTCTGGGCGAGAACCCGGGGGTCTTCGAGGGCTGTGGCGGGCCGGTTCTTTGTCACGGCGACGTCCACCCCGAACACCTCTCCCGGACCGACGGCGGAACCGCGACCGCGATCGATTTCGAACACGCGCTGGGTGCGCCCGCGGAGTACGACTACTGGCGGGCGGCGACGCCGTACTTCGAGGCGGCGGACGGCGTGGGGACGTCGGCGCTCCGGGCGTTCCAGGCGGGGTACGAATCGGTCCGCGAGCTTCCCGCGGGGATCGAGGAGCGCCGGCCCGCCTTCCGTCTGCTGAACCTCGTCGCCTTTCTCGAGTCCCTGTACCTCCAGGAGAACCTCGGAGCGGACGAACGGGAGCGACGCGCCG
Organism: Saliphagus sp. LR7; assembly: GCF_003344565.1. NCBI lineage: Archaea > Methanobacteriati > Methanobacteriota > Halobacteria > Halobacteriales > Natrialbaceae > Saliphagus > Saliphagus sp. LR7. The sequence goes on from NZ_QPND01000011.1 coordinate 5,100, forward strand.
AGAACATGCGGCGGCTGATCGTCGAGACCGTAGAGGACGCGGGCGGCTGAGTCGCCCGTCAGGCCGGCAGCGAGACGCTGCTCACCGGCAGCTCGTAGGTTCCGTCCCAAAACTCGAGTTCGCCCACGGTCCAGGTCACCGGCTCGATCGAGCGGTCGGCGAGCCGGCGGGCAGCCTCCGGGTCCCCGCCGCGGGCGAGGGTGACGTGGGGGACGTAGTCGTCGCCCTCGAGCCCCGCGACGGGATCGAAGACGTCGGCGAGATCGGCGTGGATCGCCTCGAGGCCGGGGCTCTCGACGGCCAGATAGACGACGGGCGCGCTTCCCAGCGGCGGGTCGGCGAAGCAGTCGATTCCCGTGATTCGGGCCTCGACGGCGGGGGCGCCCTCGAGAGCGCGGTGGACCCGCCGCCCCAGGGCGGACACCGGCCGATCCTCGTCGGTGGCGAGGCGTTTGACGAGCAGCGAGTGGGTCTCGCGGACGGTCTCGAAGCCGACGAGCCGGGGGTAGAGCCGGGAGGCGAGTTCGCGGACGCGCCCCGGGACCGGGGCGTTGACGCTGTACACGCGGGCGGCTACGGCGGGGGCCGATATGAGTTCGGCGGTCGTCGGCTCGATCGGGAGAACGTGTGATTCGGGCGTCATCTCGGGCGCTAACCGGAGGTCAGTCGGAAAGATCTATTTAGGGGGCCCCTCCATCGGAGGGTAATGGACGCCAAAGCGGTCAGGGTGCTGCTTTGCTGTCTCGTGGTGCTGTGGGGGGCCGGCGCGGCGGTCGGCCCGGCGCTCGCCGCCGCCGACGCCGTGGGTGGGTCGGACGGGGCGAGCCAGGCATCCGCCCCGACCGGGGTGGTGAGCACGGCCCAGGAGAGCGGCGCCGCGGACGACGGGGAAACCTCGGACGACGGGGACGACGAACCCTCGATAGACGGGTTCGACGAGGTCAACGTCGCGATCGACCTCCGGGGCAACGGGTCGGCCGCGTGGACGATCGAGTATCGCTACCGCCTCGACGACGAGAACGCGACGGCCGACTGGGAGAGCCTCAGCGAGAACGTCAGCGATCGACCGGGCGAGTACATCCTCATGTTCCGCGAGCGAAACGCGGGGCTGGTCTCCGACGCAGAGAACGCGACCGACCGCAACATGTCGACGTCGAACTACTCGGTCGAGACCGAGGAGAGTTCCTCGCCCCAGGCCTACGGCTACGTTCGGTTTACCTTCGAGTGGTCGGCGTTCGCTCTCGTCGAGGTCAACCGGATCGAGGCCGGGCCGGCCCTCTCGGGCTTTACGATGGACGAACGGACCCAGCTCGCCGTCTCCTGGCCCGAGGAGTACGAGAACGTCACCGTCCAGCCCGAGCCCGACGACCAGAGCGGGAACAACGTCCTCTGGTACGGCGACGAGACCCGCGAGTTCGTCGAGGGCGAACCGTACATCGAGCTGATCGCGACCGGCGGCGAACCCGTCGAGTCCGGCGAGCAAGAAGAGGAAGGGCTGCCCCTCACGTGGATGGTCGGCGCCGGCGCGTTGATGGTCGCCCTCGTCGTGCTCGGGGCGGCGGTCGCCGTCGTCTGGAGCCGAACGCGGACCGACGACGGGGGAGGGGCGGCCGAGGCCGAGCCGGCCCAGCCGGCTCCCGCCCCGACCCCCGACGACGGCGACGAGCCCGTTGAGTCGGCGTCGGCGCCGCCGCCGGAACTGCTGAGCAACGAGGAGCGGGTCCTGGGGCTGCTCGAGGACCACGGCGGCCGGATCAAACAACAGGAGGTCGTCACCGAACTCGACTGGACGGAGGCAAAGACGAGCCAGGTCGTAAGCGGGCTCCGCGAGGACGGCGAGATCGAGGTGTTCCGGATCGGCCGGGAGAACGTCCTCGCGGTGGACGACGGCGAAAGCGATACCGGCAGCGGTGCTGGCGACGCCGCCACGGACTCCGGCGGCCCCGCCGGCGACGGCTGATCCCCAAGATTTGCCCCGCCGGAAGGTTTTATTATCGATCCCGCTAGATGGTCACTCGATGATCGACGCCGCGTCCGCGCCACGCTCGCCGCAGGCGAGCGATGCGGCCGCCCGACGACCGCGACCGGGCCGGTAGGCCCACCATTATCCCCACTCCAGTTTCCGCGTTATCTCGTTCCCACAAATCGACGATTTTCCACGAAGCGACCGCTTTGTCCGTAAATTACGACATCCATACCGACGAGTTTAAGTCCGTTCTCCCGGTCCGTTCGGGTACGACATGACACGCGTTGCACTCGCGTTCTCGGGCGGGCTCGATACGACGGTCTGCGTCCCGTTGCTCGAGGAGGAGTACGGCTACGACGAGGTCGTCGGCGTCACGGTCGACGTCGGCCAGCCCGAAGAGGAATTCGAGGAGGCCGCAGAGACCGCCGACGCGCTCGGTCTGGACCACTACGTCGTCGACGCCAAAGCGGAGTTCGCCGACCTCTGTCTCGAGGGCGTGCGGGCGAACGCCACCTACCAGGGGTATCCCCTGGGGACGGCGCTCGCGCGGCCGGTGATCGCGGAGGCGATCCTCGGGGTCGCCGAGGACGAGGGCTGTGACGCGCTCGCCCACGGCTGTACGGGCAAGGGAAACGACCAGCTCCGGTTCGAGGCGATCTGGCGTGACTCCGATCTCGAGGTCTGTGCGCCCGTGCGCGAACTCGGACTCACCCGCGAGTGGGAACAGGAGTACGCCGCCGAACGCGACCTCCCCGTCGAGGGCGGGAGCGGCGGGAAGTGGTCGATCGACACCAACATCTGGAGCCGCTCGGTCGAGGGCGCAGAGCTCGAGGACCCGAGCTACGTCCCCGGCGAGGAGATCTACGAGTGGACCGAGAAACCCGGCGGGGACACCGAGGAGATAGAGATCACCTTCGAGGAGGGGTATCCGGTCGCCGTCGACGGCGAGGAGTACGAGCCCGTCGAACTGATCGAACAGCTAAACGAGCGTGCGGGCGCCTACGGCGTCGGGCGGACGGACTCGATGGAAGACCGGATGCTCGGGCTCAAAGTTCGCGAGAACTACGAACACCCCGCGGCGACGACCCTGCTCAACGCCCACGAGGCCCTGGAGGCGCTCGTGCTCACCCAGGAGGAACGCGAGTTCAAGCAGGGAATCGATCAGAAGTGGTCGAAGAAGGGGTACGAAGGGCTCGTGGACGCCCCGCTGGTCTCCGCGCTCGAGGGCTTCATCAACGAGACCCAGACGCGCGTGACCGGGACGGTGACGATCCGGTTCGAGGGCGGGCGTGCGCGCCCGGTCGGGCGCGACAGCGAGTACGCGGCGTATTCGGCCGAACACGCCTCGTTCAACACCGAGGCCGTCGGGAAGATCAGCCAGGAGGACGCCACCGGGGTCGCGAAATACCACGGCTTCCAGCGCCGCCTCGCGAACGCGGCGATCGAGGGGCAGAAAGACGCCGTCTCGGTCGCAACCGACGGCGGCGAGGCCGACGAAGCGAACGAGGAGTGATCCATGACGGGAGAGGACACCGAGGGCGTCGTCCGTCGGGACCGCTTCAGCGGCGGCCCCGCCCGGAGCTTCCTCTCTTCGCTTTCGGCCGACCGGCGGATCTTCGCGGCCGACATCGCGGTCGATCGCGCGCACGTGGTGATGCTCGCTGAGTGCGGGATCATCGGGAGCGAGGTCGCCGGCGAGATCCTCGAGGCGTTGGACGGGATCGAGGACGCGAGTCACGGGGCGTTACCGGAAGGCGAGGACGTTCACGAGGCCATCGAGACCGCAGTGATCGAGCGCGTCGGCGAGGAGGGCGGGCGGATGCACACCGCCCGGTCGCGCAACGACGAGGTCGCGACCTGCATCCGCTACCGCCTCCGCGAGGACGTACTCGAGGCCCTGGAGGCGACCCTCGATCTCCGGGAGGCCCTCCGGACCGTCGCCCGCGAGTACGTCGGAACGACGATGCCCGGCTACACCCATCTCCAGCCCGCCCAGCCGATCACGGTCGCCCACTGGGCGCTCTCCTATGAGCAGGCCGTGAGCCGCGACACCGAACGCTTGCTCGACGCCTACGGCCGGGTGAACCGCTCGCCGCTGGGCGCCGCAGCCTTTGCGGGGACGACGTTCGACGTCGACCGCGAGCGCGTCGCCAATCTTCTGGGGTTCGACTCCGTGCTCGAGAACTCGATGGACGCCGCCTCGAGTCGGGACTTCCTGCTCGAGACGACGGCGGCGCTCTCCGCGCTCGCGACCACCCTCTCGGGGCTCGCCGAGGACCTCGTCGTCTTCGCGAGCCGGGGGTTCGTCGAGGTCGACGACGACTACGCCTCGACGTCGTCAATCATGCCCCAGAAGAAGAATCCCGACAGCCTCGAGCTCGTTCGCGCGGTCGCGGGCGACGCCGCCGGCGGCGTAAGCGGGCTCGCGACGACGCTGAAGGGACTTCCCCGCGCGTACAACATCGACCTCCAGCGGGCGACACCCCACGCCTGGGAGACCGTCGATGCCGTGGGCGAGGCGACGACCGTTGCCGCGGGCGCCGTGGCGACCGCCGACTGGAACGAGGAAGTACTCGCTGCCGAGGCGGGCGCAGGCTTTTCGACGGCGACCGGCGTCGCCGACCTGCTCGCGGCCGAGGGGCTCCCGTTCCGGACCGCCCACGAGATGGTCGCGGTCGCCGCCGAGAACGGGGCCGACTACGACGCGCTCGATGCTGCCTCCCGGGAGGTCCTCGGCGAATCCCTCGAGAGCTACGTCGAACCGGCGGCCGTCGAGGCTGCCCTCGACCCCGCCGAGAGCGTCGCGAGCCGGGACTCGCTCGGCGGGCCGGCCCCCCAGGCGGTCGAGGCGAGCCTCGAAGCGAGCGCCGACGGCCTCGCGGCCGATCGCGAGCGGGTAGCCGAGCGCCGGGAGGCCATCGAGGCGGCCCGGGTCGCCCTCGGGGAGGAGGTGGCCGGCTATGTCTGAAGCAGCCGTCCTTCGACGGCCGCCACCGCCGTCCCCGCCGGGGGACGAACTACCGACACCATGATACGACGGCTTCCAACCGGCACGCGGCAGGGCTCTCCCGCGAGTAGACGACGGTGCAGATAGTATAATTTTTCTGGTAAGTTCGAAGGGTTTAAGGTACGTCGTCTCCCAGGTAGGGGTACGATGACCGAATGTGTCGAGTGTGGGGCGGACGTGACCCTGCACGACGATCTGGAGGTCGGAGAGATAGTCGACTGTACCACCTGTGGCGCGGAGTTGGAAGTCGTCGAGACCGAGCCGCCAGTCCTCGAGCGAGCCCCGGAGCTCGAAGAGGACTGGGGTGAGTGAGCGTGGGAACCGTCACAGCCACATTCCCCGCCATCGACGGCCACGACCGACATAGCGATACCAGCGACCACGAACACGCGACCCATCGGAGCGAACGCAGCCAATGAACGTCGGCATCCTCTACTCGCGGATCCGCAAGGACGAGAAGCTCCTGCTGTCGGAGCTTCGCGACCGGGGCCACGACGTGACCAAGATCGACGTCCGCAAACAGCGGTTCAACTTAGCGGAGGCACCCGAGGCCTTCGCCGAGTTGGACATCGTCGTTGATCGCTGTCTGGCAACCAGCCGGAGCCTCTATGCGACCCGCTTCTGTGAGGCCTACGGCGTCCCCGTCGTCAACAGCCACGACACTGCGGAAGTCTGCTCGGACAAGGTCAAGAACAGTCTGGCCCTCGAAGCGGCGGGCGTCCCGACGCCGAACACGGACGTCGCCTTCACCACCGAGGCCGCCCTCGAGTCGATCGAGGCGTTCGGCTACCCCTGCGTCCTCAAGCCGGTGATCGGCTCGTGGGGCCGGCTGATGGCGAAGATCGACTCGAGAGACGCCGCCGAAGCCATCCTCGAACACAAGGCGACGCTCGGCCACTACGAGCACAAGGTGTTCTACGTCCAGGAGTTCGTCGAGAAGCCCGGACGCGACGTTCGCGTGCTCGCCATCGACGGCGAGCCCATCGCCGCGATGGCGCGCTCGTCGGATCACTGGCTCACGAACGCCGCCAAGGGGGCCGAAACCGAGCCCTTCGAACTCGATGCCCGTGCCGAGGAACTCGTCGCCGAGGCGAGCGCCGCGGTCGGCGGCGGCTTGCTGGGTGTGGACCTGATGGAAGCCGGTGACGACTACACCGTCCACGAGGTCAACCACACCGTCGAGTTCAAAGCCCTGGATGGCGCCGTCGAGGAAGACGTCGCGGGACGGGTCGTCGACTGGCTGGAGGAGACCGCGGCCTCGGCGGCCGACGACGGGATCGAGGTGACCGCCTGATGGCGACGGGTGCGGGAACGCGGGAGGAAGAAGCGGAGAGCGGGGAGACCGTCACCGCGAGCGTGATCGGCGGGAGCGGCTTCACCGGGGGGGAACTGCTCCGCATCCTTGCGGGCCACCCCAATTTCGAGATCAGGGAGGTCACGAGCCGGTCGAAAGCCGGCAAGAGCGTCGGCTCTGTCCATCCGCCGCTGCGGGGGACCGACCTGCGCTTTAGCGAACCCGACGATTTCGAGAGCGTCGACGTCCTCTTCGCCGCGACGCCCCACGGCGTCTCGATGGGGAGGATCGACGACTTCTTCGAGATCGCGGATACGGTCGTCGATCTCTCGGCGGACTTCCGGCTCGATACCGAAGCACAGTACGACGAGTGGTACGACGGCCACGACGCACCCGAATACCTCGAGCGGGCCGAGTACGCCCTCCCCGAGATCAACCGCGACAATCTCTCCGGTGCCGACCTGATCGCCGGCGGCGGCTGTAACGCCACCGCGACGATCCTGGGACTGTACCCGCTATTCGAGCACGATATTCTGGAAGGCGGAGAGCAGATCGTCGTCGACGTGAAAGTCGGCTCCTCGGAGGGCGGTGCGGGAGGCGGCGACGCCTCCTCGCATCCCGAACGGTCGGGCGTCGTCCGGCCGTACGCGCCGACGGGCCACCGCCACGAGGCCGAGATCGAGCAGTTCCTCGGCACCTCGGTGGCGTTTACGTGCCATGCCGTTGATATGGTCCGGGGCGCGAGCGCGACGAACCACGTCTTTCCCTCGGGGCCGGTCTCGAAAGGCGACCTCTGGTCTGCGTACAGAGACTGCTACGAGGACGAGCCGTTCGTCCGGATGGCCGCCGGCGGCTCCGGCGTCTATCGCTACCCCGAGCCCAAATCGGTGGCGGGGACCAACATGGCCGAGGTCGGCTTCGAACTCGATCCAGCCAACAAGAGAGTCGTCGTCTTCTCCGCGATCGACAACATGATGAAGGGCTCCGCGGGCCAGGCGGTCCACGCCGCCAACGTCGCGCTCGGATTCGAGGAGACCGCGGGCCTCGAGTTCGCGGGACTTCACCCCGTGGGGGCGCCCTGAGATGACTACGCCAAGACGTTCCTGCTCACGGTACTGCGCGGGCTGCGACTTGTCTAGTCACACTCGCCACCGGAGGTGGCTCGCGTGACTGTCGTAGTAAAGATCGGCGGCGCACGCGCCGTCGATCCCGCGGGCGCGCTCGCGGACGTCGCCTCCTTGGTCGAGGAGGGCCGAGAGGTCGTCCTCACCCACGGCGGCTCGACCGCCGTCGACGAAACTCTGGAGGAGCTCGGCCAGGAGCCGACCTACGTCGAGACCCCCGGCGGGGTCGTCGGGCGCTTTACCGACGAGGAGACGATGGACGTCTTCAAGATGGTCATGCCGGGGAAGCTGAACACCGACCTCGTCGAGAGTTTGCAGAACGAAGGCGTCGATGCGGTCGGGCTCTCGGGGACGGACGGCAAGCTGTTGGAAGGCAAACGCAAGTCCGCGGTTCGAGTGAAGGAGGACGGCAAGAAGAAGATCAAGCGCGGCGATCACTCGGGAAAGATCGAGTCCGTCAATTCCGATCTGCTCGAGACCCTCCTCGCGGACGGCTACACCCCGGTCGTCTCGGTCCCGATGCTGGGGAGAGAAAAGTCGGGCGGCTACACGGCGGTCAACGCCGACGCCGACCGCGCCGCGGCCGCCGTCGCCGGGGCGCTCGGTGCGGATCTCGTCGTGCTCACCGACGTCTCGGGGATCTACGAGGATCCCGACGACGAGGCGACGCGGATCGACTCCGCCTCGACCCCCAAGGAGTTCGCGGCCGTCGAGGCGGCCGCCGAGGGGTTCATGACGAAGAAGGTGATGGCCGCCCGGGAGGCGTTAGAGGGCGGTGCGACCTCCGTCATCGTCGCGAGTGCGAACGCCGACGAGCCGATCACGGCCGCGCTCGCGGGCGAGGGGACGACTCTCGAACCGGGTGCGCTCGCCGACGGCGAGACGGACGGCGAGGAGGTGGCCCAGTGAGCGACCTCGACTTCGTCTCCGGCGGGAAACCCATCCCCGTAGAGCGCGGCGAGGGTCCGTACCTCTACACGCCCGACGGGACCGAGTACCTCGATGCCGGCGCGAGCTACGCCTGCACGCCGCTGGGCCACTCCCATCCCGCGGTCGTCGAAGCGGTCCAGGAACAGATCGGCGAGCTGACGTTCGTCGATTCCTCCTACCCCGTCCAGGCTCGCGAGGACGCCTACGCCGCCCTCGTCGCGGCCGCACCCGACGGCCTCGAGAGCGCCTGGTTCTGTAACTCGGGGACGGAAGCCAACGAGGCTGCCCTGAAGTTCGCGCGGTCGGCGACGGGGAACTCGAGGATCGTCGCCGCGACCCGCTCCTTTCACGGACGGACGATGGGGGCGCTCGCGGCGACCTGGAAGGACAGTTACAAGGAGCCGTACGAGCCCCTGGCCGGCGACGTCGAGTTCGTCCCCTACGGCGACGGCGAGGAACTCGCGGGCGCCGTCGACGACGAGACGGCCGCGGTGATCCTCGAGCCGATCCAGGGCGAGGGCGGGATCAACGTTCCTCCGGAGGGGTATCTCGAGACCGCCCGCAAACTCACCGAGGAGGCCGGTGCGGCGCTGGTCTTCGACGAGGTCCAGACCGGAATGGGCCGCACCGGCTCGATGTGGGCCTGCGAAGGTGGGGGCGTCACGCCCGATATCCTCACGATGGCGAAAGGGCTCGGCAACGGGTTGCCGGTCGGCGCGCTCGCGGTCAGCGAGTGGGTCGCCGACGGCGCGGCCTCCCACAACGCGACGTTCAGCGGCGGGCCCGTCGTCTCCGCGGCCGTCGCGGCGACCGTCTCGACGATCGTCTCCGAGGAATGGCCCGCCCACGCCGCCCGTATCGGGGACTATCTCGCCGACGAACTCGAGTCCCGACTGGGCGACTCCGTGCGGGAGGTCCGCGGCGAGGGCCTGCTCGTCGGGATCGAGGTCAAACGCGGCGCGAACCGCGTCGCCCGCGATCTCGCGATGAATCAGCAGGTTCTCGCACTTCCGGCGGGCCGGACGGTGCTCCGGCTCCTCCCGCCGCTCGTGATCGAGGAGCCCCATGCCGATCAGCTCGTCGAGGCGATGGCCAGCGTGGTCGGGGAGGGCGAATCATGACCGCGGCGATGGATGACACCGCCGAGGTCTCCGACGAGGACGCCCGCGAACTGCTGGTCGATCTCGTCTCGCTCCCCTCGCCCTCCGGCGAGGAAAGCGATGCGGCCCAGCGCCTCGTCGAGTTCTTCGCGGCCAACGGACGGGAGGCCCGGATCGACGAGGTCGGCAACGTCCGCGCTCCCGCGGACGATTCCGTCCTGCTCACCTCCCACATCGACACCGTTCCCGGCGAGATCCCCGTCGAGGTCCGTCCTGCCTCCGGGGAGGACGTCGAGGTGGGGGTCGCCGACGAGGAAGGAGAGGACGTGCTGTGGGGTCGGGGCAGCGTCGATGCGACGGGTCCGCTGGCGGCGATGGCCGTCGCCGCCGCCCGGACCGGCGTCTCCTTCGTCGGCGTCGTCGGCGAGGAGACCGACTCGCGGGGTGCGCGTCATCTCGTCGCGGACCGAGCGGAACCCGGAGCGGTCGTCAACGGCGAGCCCAGCGGGACCACGGGAATCACGCTCGGCTACCGGGGCTTTCTCGCGGGAACCTACGTCGCGACCAGCGAGTCGGGCCACACCTCACGGCCCGAACCGAACGCGATCCAGCACGCGACCGGCTGGTGGAACGGGGTCGAGGACGCCTTCGAGACCGACGAGTACACGCCCGTCTTCGAGGGCGTGACCGCCAAACCGGTGGACATCGACGGCGGGATCAGCGCGGACGGTCTCTCGGTCGAGGCGACCCTCGAGGTCCAGTTGCGGATCCCGCCCTCGTTGGACGCCGAGAGCGTCAGAGAGACCGCCGAGGCCGGCCTCGAGATCGGCACCGTCACCTGGGCCGAGCCGATCCCGCCGGTGATGGAGAGTCCCCGGACCGAGGTCGCCCGCGCGTTCCGGGTCGCGATCCGGGCCGAGGCGGGCGATCCACGCCTCCTGCGGAAGACCGGGACGAGCGACATGAACCTCTATGCCGCAGACTGGGACTGCCCGATGGTCACCTACGGACCCGGCAACTCCGAACTGGATCACGCGCCCGACGAGCGCCTTTCTCTCGCCGAGTTCGACCGCTCGGTCGCGGTCCTGACCCGCGTCGCCAGCGAGATGGTGAGAGAGACATGACCGCCGACCACCTCCTCGACGTCGACGACCTCTCGCGCGAGGAACTCTTTGCCGTCCTCGATCGGGCTGAGGGATACAAACGTGCGCTCGCGGCCGACGAGGACCACGGCGACCTCGCCGGGAAGACGCTGGGCATGCTCTTCCAGAAGCCGAGCACCCGGACCCGGGTCTCCTTCGAGACCGGGATGACCCAGCTTGGGGGCCACGCCGTCTTCCTCGGCGAGGACGACATCCACCTGGGTCGGGGCGAGCCCCTCAAGGACACCGCCCGGACCCTCTCGCGGTACGTCGACTGCGTGATGGCACGCGTCTTCGACCACGAGAACTGCGAGGTGCTCGCGGAGTACGCCGACGTGCCCGTCGTCAACGGGCTGACCGACGACGCCCACCCCTGCCAGACGCTCGCCGACCTGCTGACGATTCGCGAGGAGCTAGGGGCGTTCGACGACGTCTCGGTCACGTGGATCGGCGACGGCAACAACGTCGCCCAGTCGTTCGCGCTCGGCTGTGCGCTCGCCGGGATCGACCTCACCGTCGTCACCCCGCCCGAACACCGGATCGACGAAGCCGTCGTCGAGCGCGCGGGGGAACTCGGCGAGGCCCCGGAGACGACGACCGATCCCGAGGGAACGATCGCGGACGCCGACGTCGTCTACACCGACGTCTGGGTGAGCATGGGCCAGGAGGACACCCGCGACACCCGCCTCGAGCGCTTCGAGGGGTTCCAGGTCAACGAGGACCTGCTCGCGGGCAGCGACGCGCGGGTCATGCACTGTCTGCCCGCCCACCGCGGCGAGGAGATCACCGATAGCGTCGTCGAGAGCGAGCGCTCGATCGTCTTCGATCAGGCCGAAAACCGCCTGCACGCCCAGAAGGCACTGCTCGCGACGCTCGTCGAGTGACCTACTCGAGGACGGCGTAACCGATTCCGAGGACGAGCCCGTAGACGGCGTGGCCGACGAGACTCGTCGGATCGAAGTTGGGGACCGGCGGAGCCATGGGAAAGCCGACCGTCGAGAGCCAGACCGGCATGACCAGGGCCGCCAGCAGGACCCAAACGACGACGCCGTAGACGAGCCCCGCCCCCGCGGCGGCCGGAACCGAGGGCGAGCGGCCCGACGCGACCAGGACGGCGGCGAAGACGACCCCCAGGACGGCGCCGTGGGCGACGTGAATCGCGAAGCCGGCGGCGCCGCCTGCGAGCCCGTACAGCGCCGGGATCGCGTTCTCGACGACGCCCGGCATCTGCATCGTCATCAGCGCGCCCATCGCGATGGCGCCGGCTATCCCAGCGATCGTGCCGGCCTGCCAGGGCGCGAGGGGGGTTGCGGTTCGGTCGTCCGTCGGAGTGGCGGTTTCGGATGCCATACGTCTCCATGGGTCGTGGGTATGTGTATCGGTATCCCGGTCTGGCGCGTCCCGAACACGACCGCGACAGCTACTCCGGGACGGCTGGGACGGCGACCTGAAGGTTCTTTGGGCGTCGGCGAGGGGTATCGAACGATGGCGGGACCGCTGTACGTAACGCCCGGCGAGCTCGGGGCCGACGCGATCATCGACGCCATCCACGACGGGCGCCGCGTCGTCGTGACGACGACCGTGCTCGGCGAGGACCACGAGGTGACGCTGCGCCACGACGGGGCGATCTACTACTGTGACACGCCGACGCGACTGCACCGCCACGAGACCGAATCGGAGATGCGCACGTGCATCCGGAACAACGGGTACGGACGCGAGGACGAGGATCCGAATGCGGACACCGGCGACGACAGGAGAGACGAGAGCCGCGGGTGACTCCCTGCGGGCGTTTTTTCGCCCCCCGCGTGCTACGGCAGGTATGGACGAGGGGCCACGCCACCGCTTAGACGAACTGATCGAGCGCTCCGATCCCGACTTCCGGACCGTGATGAGCTGCGTCTTCGGGATCGAGGACCACGAGACCCGGACCTACTTCGCCCTGCTGGACCGGCCGGGGAGCACCGTCGAGGAGCTTTCGGCCGCCCTCGAACGCGACCGGAGCACGGTTAACCGGTCGCTTTCGACGCTCACCGAACGCGGGCTCGTCCGTCGGGACCGCCGGCTCCTCGACGGCGGCGGCTACGTCTACCAGTACACGGCGATCGCGCTCCCCGAGGCAAAGGCGATGCTCCACGATGCCCTCGAGACGTGGACCGACTCGGTCCACGGCGTCATCGACGGCTTCGACGGCGACCGTCCCTGACCCGACCCCTTTTTCCCTCCTGGCTCCCTCCCGCCGGACAATGGCTCTCGACCTCTCGGCCGAACGGCCGGCACCGCCCGACGAGGCGACCGACGGCGCCTGGCTCGAGTGCATCGCCTGTGGCGACTCCTATCCGCCGTTCGCGGACGTGCGCTACACCTGTGACTGCGGCGGTCTGCTCGAGGTCCAATACGCCTCCCTCCCCACCTTCGCGGACTTCTCGGGAACCGGCGTCTGGCGCTACGAGTCGGCCCTCCCGCTTTCGTCGGGAGTCACTACACAGGAGGGCGCGACGCCGCTCTACGAAGTCCCGCGACTCGAGGAGGAGGTCGGAGTCGAGACCCTCCGAATCAAACACGAGGGGATGAATCCGACGGGAAGCTTCAAGGACCGCGGAATGACCGTCGGGGTCGCGGTGGCACGGGAACTCGGCGTCGGACGCCTCGCGTGTGCCTCGACGGGGAACACGAGCGCCGCGCTCGCGGCCTACGGCTCGCGGGCGGGGATGGAGACGCTCGTTTTGCTGCCCGCGGGGAAGGTCGCCGCGGGGAAGGTCGCCCAGGCCGCCCTCCACGGCGCGCGCATCCTCGAAGTGGACGGCAACTTCGACGCCTGCCTCGACGTCGTCAAGGAACTCGCCGAGCGCGGCGAGGCCTACCTGCTGAACTCGCTGAACCCCTTCCGGCTCGAGGGCCAGAAGACGATCGGGCTCGAGATAATGGAGGCCTTCGAGGCCGACTATGGCGCCTTCCCGGACCGGATCGTTCTCCCGGTGGGCAACGCGGGAAACACCGCGGCGCTCTACAAGGCGTTCCGGGAACTGCTCCAGGCAGGCGCGATCGACCGCGAGGACGTTCCCAAGCTCACTGGCGTCCAGGCTGAGGGCGCGGCGCCGATGGTCGAAGCGATCGAGGCGGGCGCGGACGAGGTGCAGCGCTGGGAGACGGTCGAGACCCGCGCGACGGCGATCCGGATCGGGAACCCCGTGAACGCGCCGAAAGCCCTCCCCGGAATCCGCGAGACCGGCGGGACCGCCGTCGCCGTCAGCGACGAGCAGATCACGGATGCCCAGCGCGACCTCGCGCGCGAGGGCGTCGGTGTCGAACCCGCCTCCGCCGCGAGCCTCGCGGGCCTGCGAAAACTCCGCGGGCAGGGCGTCGTGGGCGACGACGAGCGCGTCGCCTGCCTGACGACGGGCCACCTGCTGAAGGATCCCGACGCCGCAGCCGCCGCGGGAGCGGATCCCGAGCCGGTTCCGGCGGACACCGACGGCGTGCTTTCCCATCTGGTCGGCGATCGGTAGAGAGAGAGAGAGTCCGCGGGCTGACCGCGGAATCAATCGCGGAACGGGGGAACGAGATCAAAGGCCATCCCGGCCAGGAGGAGTCCGAAAGCGAGGAGGGCACCCGAGAACGCGATCCCGGCGCCCGACGACGAGACGAAGACGCCCCGCATCCCGCTCCCGAGAAACAGGAGCGCGAGCACCAGCAGGAAGAGGGTTCCCGCGACGTCGAGCATCGCGCCTCTGACCGCGTTTCGGACGACGGCATCGAGTTCGTCCCGATCGACGACGGTCGTCCCGCCGTCCGTCGCGGTCTCTCCCTCGCCATTCATACGCACGGATTCTCGTCAGGGTTGATCAAAGTTACTGTACGTTTGACGTGATCGGTATACGCTCCGTCCGAAACGGGTTCTTTTCAACCCCGCCGGACGAACCGCCGCCATGACCCTCGTCGCGTTCGACTTCGACGGCACGCTTTCTGACTCCGAGATGACCGTCCTGCTCGGCGAACGGATCGACGAACTGAACCCCGACAGCGAACAGCCGGTCGCCGAGGAGATGGACGCGATCACCGCCCGCGCGATGAACGACGAGATCGGCTACGCCGAGAGCCTCCGCGAGCGCGCGGGCCTGCTCTCGGGGCTCTCCCTTTCGGACGCCAAGGCCGCCTTCGACCGGGTGGCGCTCCGGCCGGGAAGCGCCGACCTGATCGCCGCCTTGAACGCCGCTGGCGTCACGACCGCGATCCTCACCGGAGGGTTCCAGCGCGGGGTCGAAGCCGCTCTCGAGCACGAGGGCGTCACGGTCGATCACGTGATCGCGAACCGACTGCCGGCCGCCGACGGCGAGCTCACGGGCGAGGTCGGGGGACCGCTCGTCGAGGGAACGAAGGACACGGCTCTGGAGAACCTCGCGGAAACCGAGGGCGTCGGGATGGAGGAGACGGTTGCGGTCGGCGACGGCGCGAACGACCTCCCGATGCTCGAGGTCGCCGGTCTCGCGGTCGGCTTCGAGCCCAAGCCCGCCGTCGAACCCGCCTGCGACGTCGTCGTCTCCTCGATGGCGGAGTTACGGGAGGTCCTCGCGGAGGAGGACGTGCTCGTAGCCGTGGAGTGAGGTGTCGCGGCCTCCGTGGCCCGTACGCCACTCCGGATGGAACGTCGCTGGTCGGAGCTGTGAGTCGGGTGGGAGCCCTAAAAGCCAGTGACTCGCGAGCGTCTCAAATAAGTGAAGTCGTCGGTCAGTGTCGCTTCCGCGACAGTGAACGAGAAATTACTCGCGGACGACGTTCGTCGCGCGAGGGCCTTTGGGGGCCTGTTCGATGTCGAACTCGATCTCAGTTCCCTCTTCGAGGTCCGGACCGCCAACGTCTTCCATGTGGAAGAACACGTCGTCGTCCGCGTCGTCAGTCTCGATGAAACCGTAACCGCCCGTGTCGTTGAAGAAATCAACCGTTCCGTTTGCCATTGCAACCAATCGTAGCCCCGGTGTACGGATAACCCTTGCGAGGGTCGTGGTACCGCGACCGCCGGGGTGAGTAGAGCGGGTCAGCCGTTCAGTGTGAGGTACCGGACCTCGACGATCCGGTCGTCGCCCTCGAGTTCCTCGCGTGCGGCGTCGGGGACGTCGCCATCGACGTTGTAGACCGTAAGTGCCTCGCCGCCGATCGTCTCGCGGGCGTTGAACATCCCCGCGATGTTGACGCCGTGGGTTCCCATGACGGTGCCGATGAGGCCGATGACGCCGGGTTCGTCGGTGTTTCGGGTGACGACCATCTTCCCGTGGGGGATCGCGTCGACGCGGTAGCCGTCGATCCGGACGATCCGGGGGTCCTCGCCGGCGAAGAGAGTGCCGTCGACGGCGACCTCGCGTTCGCCGTCGCTGACGGTCACCGAGATCAGGCTCTGGAAGTCCTCGGCCTGGCGCGTCTTCGACTCGGTGACGTCCACCCCTCGATCGTCGGCGATCCCCGGCGCGTTGACGGCGTTGACCTGCCACTCGAGGGGGTCGAAGACGCCCTTCAGCGCCGAGGCGGTGACGAACTCGAGGTCCTCGTCGGCGATCTCGCCCTCGTAGGTGACCTCGACCGCCTCGATCCGGCCGTCGAGCAGTTGGGTCGCGATCATGCCAGCGGTCTCTGCGATCTCGATGTACGGTGCGAGCCGCGGGAAGGCGGTCTCGTCGATCGAGGGGGCGTTCAGGGCGTTGGCGACCGGTTCGCCCGCGAGGGCGGCGACGACCTGGCGGGCCGTCGAGGTCGCGACGTTCTCCTGGGCGGCCTCCGTCGAGGCGCCCAGGTGGGGCGTGACGATAACGTCCTCGACGTACAACAGGGGAGAGTCCTCGGGAAGGGGCTCCTCGGTGAAGACGTCGAGGGCCGCGCCAGCGACGGTACCGTCGTCTACTTTCGCCGCGAGGGCGTCCTCGTCGATGACGCCGCCGCGCGAACAGTTGATGACGTACCCTCCTTCGAGCTTCTCGAGTTCGGCCTCGCCGATGAGGTCCTCCGTCTCGGGGGTGAGGGGGGTGTGCATCGAGAGGAAGTCCGCGCGCTCGAGGCAGTCCTCGAGTTCGACGAGTTCGGCGCCGATGCGCTCGGCGCGTTCGGCGGAGATGTAGGGGTCGAAGGCGACGACGTCCATCCCCAAGGAGTCGAGTTTCTTGGCGACCTCCTGGCCGACCCGGCCGAAGCCGACGACGCCCAGGGTCTTGCCCTTTAACTCCCGACCCATGTAGTCGCCTTTCGCCCACTCGCCGGTCTTGAGTCGGGTGTGGGCCTGGGGGATCGACCGGGCGACGGCAAAGGCCATCGCGACCGTGTGTTCTGCGGCCGCCCGGACATTGCCCTCCGGCGCGTTTGCGACGATCACGCCCCGGTCGGTTGCGGCATCGTGGTCGATGTTGTCCGTCCCGATCCCCGCGCGTCCGACGATGACGAGTTCCTCGGCGGACTCGAGGAGGTCGGCGGTGACCTCGGTGCCCGACCGAACGATCAGCGCGTGGGCGTCGGAAACGGCCTCGTGGAGTCGCTCGCCCTCGAGGTCGTACCCCGTCTGTACGTCGTGGCCCGCATCGCGGAGGACGGCCAGCCCCGCCTCGGCGATGGGGTCCGTGACCAGGACCTTCATGCGCGAGTCACTCGTGCCGAGCGGGTAAACGCTTCCGTTGCCTGCAGAAAGTGGCTCTATGGGCCTCGGTATCACTGCTCTCTCCGCTCCCCGGAATCCACCCTCGAACGCACCCGTTCCGAATTCCCCCACTGACCCCCGCCGGTTCGAAACGGTGTTTGGATGATATTCCTAATATCAGTATATATGTTTCCGGTTTCCACATAATCACGTTTATATTGTGTGGGAGGGTGCGGCCGTACAGGAAGATGTGCACAAACAGGGTGCAACTCGGGAAATCAGTGGACGATAGTGAACAATCAGGAAACGATGGTGGCGATCTCTCGTCGTGTTCGGAACCGACGTTGTCCGAAGTGCCCGTCGAGCCACCGGCGTCTACCCCGGGAGGTGACCGGCCGTGATCGCCGGCAAGTGGAAGAACCTCCTGCTGGCGACGGCGATGTTCAACCTCGGGTTCGTGATCTGGTTTTCCTTCGCGCCCTTTACCGGCGGCATCGCAGAGGAGTTCGGCCTCTCGGTCGCAGAGTTGGGAATCGTCTCGAGTGCCGCGGTCATTGCCGTCCCGCTCGGGCGGATCGTCATCGGCCCGCTGACCGATAAGTTCGGCGCGCCGGTGACCGCCGGGGCCACGATGGTAACCGTTGGGGTGTTCTGTATCATCAGCGCCTACGCGACGACCTACGAGGTCTTTACCGCCTCGCGAATCGTCGCCTCGCTGGCGGGGATCACCTTCGTCATCGGCATCCAGCACGTCTCCGAGTGGTTCGAGGAGGAGGAACTCGGCACCGCCGAGGGGATCTTCGCGGGCATCGGCAACGCCGGCGCGGGGATCGGCGCCTACTTCACCCTCCCGCGGATCTTCGGCGAGGGCTACGCCGGTCCCCTCTTTGCGACCAACTGGCGGGCCGCCTTCTTCTACACCGGCGTGCTCGCGATCGTTTTGGGCGTCGTCTACTTCCTCTTCGGCGACGCTGCAAAGAGCACGAAGAAGCGCGAGGCGACCAAGGCCGGCGTGACGCCCCAGCAGTGGCTCTACATCGCCACCCGCTACGGCGCCGTCGTGCTTTCGGTCGCCTACGTGATGACCTTCGGGCTCGAGCTGGCGATGAACGGCTGGCTCGGCACCTACTACCGGGAGGCCTTCGGCGAGGGCGACCTCGTGATCGCGGCGACGTTCGCGGCGACGTTCTCGATCGCCGCCGGGCTCCTCCGGCCAATCGGAGGCTACGTCAGCGACCGCGTCGCCCGCGACGAGATCGAGCTCCTGCCGTGGTTCGACGGGCGCTACCGCGAGCAGTGGACGTTCGCGACGCTGGTCTTCGTCGTCTGTGCGATGGTCGGGATGACCGCCGCCGGCCTGACCGGCAACATCTACGTCGCGGTCGTCGCGGGCTTTTTCGTCGGGATGGGCTGTGCGTTCTCCGAGGGCGCGATCTTCGCGCAGGTGCCCGCGATGTTCCCCGATAGCTCGGGGTCGGTCGCCGGCGTCGTCGGCGGGATCGGCTCCTCGGGCGGCTCGATCTACCCGCTGGTGTTCTCGGCGGCCTTCCTCCCGAACCTCCACCTGGGATACGCCGTCGTCGCGGGCACGATGGTCCCCATCCTCGTCCTCGCGGCGTGGGTATTCCAGCCCCACGTCGCCGAACAGGCGACGACCGGCGGTTGGCTCGTCGAGAAGCCGCCCGCGGCCGACGCCAGCGAGGGAACCCCTGCCGGCGACTGAGACGGAACCCGACGGCCTTTTCTCCCTCCCCCCGTAGACGCCGACGATGACCGTAGTCACCCTCGGTCCCGAAGGGACCTACTCCCATCGTGCGGCCCGGACGGTCGGCGACGACGTCGACTTTCGCCAGTCGGTGACGGCGATCGTCGAACACGTCGCCGGAAGCACCGACGGCCGCGGGGTGATCCCCATCGAGAACAGCATCGAGGGCAGCGTCACCGAGAGCCTGGACGCCCTCGCGGAGTACGACGTCGCCGTCGTCCGCGAGATCGTTACCCCGATCAGACACGCGTTGCTCGCCCAGGGACCCACCTTCGAGACGGTCGCGAGCCACTCACAGGCGCTCGCACAGTGTCGCAACTACCTTGAACGGGAGTACCCTGACGTCGCCCTCGAGGCCGTCGCGAGCACGGCCCAAGGGGTCGAACGCGCTCGCGAGGATTCCTCGGTCGCGGGGATCGGCCACCCCGACAACGCGGGCGGGGATCTCCAGGTCCTCGCCGAGGACATCCAGGACCAGTCCTCGAACGCGACCCGGTTTTTCGTCCTCGCGCCCGCCGCCGCACGCTCGACGGGCGGCGGGAAGACCTCGCTGGTCGTCTACCCCGACGCGAACTACCCCGGACTCCTGCTCGAACTGCTCGAGCCCTTCGCCGAGCGCGACGTCAACCTCACCAGAGTCGAGTCACGCCCGAGCGGCGAGCGTCTCGGCGACTACGTCTTCCACATCGACGTCGCCGCGGGGCTCTACGAGGCCCGTACGCAGGCCGCGATCGAGGACGTAGAGGCGATCGTACGCGAGGGGTGGGTCCGGCGGCTCGGCTCCTACGACATCGAGCACGTCGTCGAGTGATAGGGGCGGTTCCAAGTCAGTGCACCATCGATCGCAACACGGGACTGCGATCGAACGGGACACCGTTGTAACCGACCCTATGAGCCGGGGTCGGCCCGGGTGGCAGGAGCCTCGAGAGCAGGAAGGGGTTGCGTTTATCCTCCCCGATCCCGTACTCGCCTCCATGGGACGGAACCCGTTCGACGAGGTCGAGGAACTGTTGAACCGCCTCAGCAGACAGGTCGAGGAGGGGATGGCACGGGGCTCGGGCTTTCCGTCGCCCGGCTCGGTCGCGGTCGACGTCGCCGACCACGATGACGAGTACGTCGTCACCGCCGACCTCCCCGGCTACGAGATCGACGACATCGATCTCCGGCTCGCCGAGGGCACCCTCCGGATCGAGGCCGACCGCGAGGACCGCCGGGAGTACGAGGCCGATGTCGGCATCGGGAGCGACGACGGGAAAGACGAGGGCACGGAGATCACGACGGCCGACGACGAGCCCACCCACTACATCCGACGCGAGCGGACCCGCCAGTCCGTGAGCCGGCGGCTCCGGCTCCCGGAGCCGGTAGACGAGGAGGGAGTCTCGGCGTCGTACGCAAATGGCGTGCTGACGGTAACCCTGCCGAAGCTCTCGCCGGGCGGGGACTCCCGGCGGATCGACATCGACTGAGGTCCCGGATTTATCAGCGTCGCCGTTGCCCCGAGCCGATGAGCCCCTCGAGCGAGGACGAAGCCGGGGACTCGACCGGCCCGCGGCGAGGGAGGCATGACGCCGGTCGTTCGCCGCCTAATCCATCGCCATGTAGGTCTGGGTCCGCTCGACGCCTCGAATTCCCTGGATCTCGGTCGCCGCGATCCCCTTTATCTCCGCGGGGGTCTCGACGCTGGCTTTCGCGATGATGTCCACGTCGCCCGCGACGATGTGGGCCGACTCGACGCCCTCGATGCTCTCGATGGACTCACGGAGCCGGTCGGCCTCGCCCGTGTTCGCTTTCACCATGACGAAGGCGGTGACCATCAGCGGACACCCCCCTCGACGGCGGCCCGTCTCTCCGGTTCGCCGACGAGGATCTGGCGGACGTCGCTCAACACCGCGAAGTCCGCGAGGACGACGAGGCGGTCGCCCTCCTCTAGGGACTCGTCGGGGCTGGGAATCCCCAGTTCGCCGTCGCGTTTGCCGAACGCGAGGAGGGTTGCGTCGGCCGGAAGCTGGAGTTCGCTGATCGTATACCCCCGGACGGGCGCCTCGGCGGTGATCGTGAGCTCGACGACCTGGAGATTCTGGGCGATGTCGGCGATCGCCCGGATCGTCCCGCCCAGTAAGGCGTTCTTCGCACCCATCGCGCCCAGGCGTTCGGGGTAGATCACCTCGTCTACCTCGTCGGCGTACTTCCGGTAGATCTCCTCGCGGTAGTCCTCGTCGATGCGCATGATCGTTCGGCAGCCGTAGTGGTCGGCGATCATACACGCGGCGAAGTTGACGTTCAGATCGCCGGTGAGCGCGCCGACGGCGTCGGCGTCCTCGATCCCCGCTTCCACCAGGACTTCCTCGCGAGCGCCGTCGCCGGCGACGACCGTAAAGCCCTGCTCGGCCGCCCGGTCTGCCCGGTCGCCGGCCCGCTCGATCAGGGTGACCTCGTGGCCTTCCTCCCGGAGAACCCGGGCCGTCCGGAGCCCGACCCGTCCCGCACCGACGATGACGAACCGCATTGTCATGGACCCACATACGATCCCACCCGTCAATAAGGTTGCCCCGCTGGCGGCACGAGATCGGGCAAAGGCTTTAGTCATGTGGGGAAGTACCACACCGAGAGATGGTCCACGCGTTCATCATGGTCAAGACCGAGGCCGGGGAGTCCGAAGGGCTCCTCGAGGACATTCGTGGGGTCGGAGCGGTCGAGGGAGCCCACATCGTCGCCGGCAACTACGACGTCATCGCGGAGGTCGAGGCCGCGGAGGTCTACGACGTCCTCGAGACCGTCTCCTCTAAGATCCAGGGGATCGGTGGCGTGACGGACACGAAGACCTACATCGCGATGGACTGACCTCCGACGGACTGCCGTACGTCCGTGCCGACGAGCTCGCAAGTCGCGTATTTTCGTCGGAAACCCGGACAGCAGACAGTACCGACACCGAAAAGAGCGTCGGGCCGATAGGGGTAGTATGGTGTCGTTCGCCGCCGGGATCGGACTGCTGGTCATGATGGCCGTCCATACGGTGATTGCAGCCGTCGCGACCCGCTTCTTCCGGATCCGCCTCGAGAGCACGTGGGGGCCGGCCGTCTACACCGTCCTTCTGGTTCCCGTCGCCCTCGTCGCGTCGACGCTGTTTCTCTCCGGCACTCTCGGGATCGGCGCCGATCTCGGCTCGACGGGGATGGCGCTCATGCTCATGGTGGTGGCGCCGCTGGCGCTTGGCTACACGATCGACGTCTTCTGGATGCCCCATCCCGACGAAGTCGAACTCCCCGAACGGGCCGACGGCTAATCACGCAGGACGTCCGCGAGGACGCGTTCGACGGAATCGAGCACTTCCTCGGGCGAGCGGGAGGCGTCGACCTCGACGAACCGCTCGGGTTCGGCGTCGATCAGCCGGCGGTAGTTCTCCCGGACGTCGGCGAGGTAGGCCGCGTGCTCGAACTTGTTCGTCGCGCCCGCCCGAGCGGCGGCGGTCTCGGGGTCGAGATCGAGGTAGATCGTCAGATCCGGCTCGGTCGTGAAGGCGCTGTGTACGCCCCGGACGTACTCCATCGGCCGCTCGAGGTGGCCCTGGAGGGTCGCACCCTGGTAGGCGTACCGGGAATCAACGTACCGATCCGAGATCACGAGATGGCCAGCGTCGAGTGCGGGCTCGATCACCCGCGAGAGGTGATCGGCGTGGTCGGCGGTGTAGAGGAAGAGTTCGGCCAGCGGGTCCGCCTCGGGATCGCCGATCGAGCGGGCGACCGCCTCGCCGTACCAGGAGTCGGTCGGCTCGCGGGTGAACGTGGCGTCGGGATAGGTGTCGTGTAAGGCCTCCCAGACCGTCGTCTTCCCGCTGCCGTCGATCCCCTCGAGCGTGACGAGCATGCCCGGCAGTCGTCTCCGCCGAGGTATGACGGCTTCGTTCCCGCTTCCGTCGCCCACGGTTCGAGACGGGTCCGGAACCCGGCGAAAGGACTATGTAATTTCATAACGAACTTTTCACTCGTGCGAAAGTACGCGATCACCGCCGCCGTGCTGGCCGGCTCGCTCGTGTTGTTCGTTCCCCTCACGGTCGCCGCGCTCCTGGGTGCACTCGAGACGATCGGGGAACTGTTCGGACTCGAGCCTGCCACGGGCGGTGCCGTCACGCTTTTGGCGGTGGCCCTGGGCTACGTCACCGCGATGGAGATCGCCCGCGTCCGCCTCCACGGGTTCGACGAACTCGACCGGGGATCGTGGCCCCGGCGGATCGCCCGCCACGCAGTCCTGGCGGCCGTCTCCCTCGCCGCAGGCGTCGTCCTCGCGGACCTCCTCGTCGAGGGAGTCGCGGTCGGGATCGGGAACGGCCAGCCGGTGGTCGCGGCCGGCGCGGCGGCGAGTCTGGTGGCCCTGGCCTGGGTCACCGTCCGCTCACTGCGGGCGTTCCGCGGCGGAGTCCGTCGGCCCGCGCGGCCGCAGTGAGCCGACCCCGACGCATGTAGCCACTCCCTTATTTATCCGTGGCGACCTATTTCCGGGTATGAAGGTCCTGGTCGCGGGCGGAACTGGATTCATCGGCTCGAGCCTCTGTCGGGAACTCCACGAGCGGGGCCACGAGGTGACCGCACTCTCGCGAAATCCCGACGACGGCGACCTGCCCGAGGGTATCGAGGTCGCGATGGGCGACGTCACCGCCTACGACTCGATCGCGCCCGCCGTCTCCGGCCAGGAGGCGGTGATCAACCTCGTCTCGCTGTCGCCGCTGTTCAAGACGCCGTCGGGGACCTCCCACGAGGAGGTCCACCTCGGCGGGACCGAGAACCTGCTCCGGGCCGCGGAGGAGGGCGGCGTCTCCCGATTCGTCCAGATCAGCGGCCTCGGCGTCGATCCAAACGCCGACACGGGCTACCTCCGGGCGAAAGGGAGGGCAGAGGAGGTCGTCCAGGACTCCGACCTCGAGTGGGTGATCTTCCGGCCGTCGGTGGTCTTCGGCGACGGCGCCGAGTTCGTCCCCTTCACGAAGCTGGTGACGACGCCGTACGTGACCGGGCTCCCCGGCGGCGGCTCGACCCGTTTTCAGCCGATCTGGGTCGAGGACCTCGTGCCGATGATCGCCGATTCGCTCGAGGGCGAAGAACACCCCGGCAAGACCTACGAGATCGGCGGCCCCGACCGCCTGACGCTCGCCGAGGTGACGAGGCTCGTCTACCGGTCCGAAGGAAAACCCGTGCGGATCGTTCCGGTACCGATGGCGATGGCCAAGATCGGGCTCACGGCGGCGGGACCGATCCCCGTGGTCCCCCTCGGCCCCGATCAGGCGCGCTCCCTGGAGATCGACAACGTCGTCGACGACAACGACGTCGACGTCTTCGGCTACGAGGAGGGCGATCTCACCACCTTCCGGTCGTATCTCGGGCTCGAGCCCGGACGCCAGCGGGCACGAGCCTGATAGGGTCGGTTACAACGATCTACCGTTCGATCGTAGTACCGTGGTGCGATCGACGGTGCACTGACTTGGAGCCGACCCTATGAAAGGGGTCCCGACGCGTTTTTGGCGCCCCCCGACCAACGCCGGGAGCGATGGCGCCCCCCCACGTGATCGTCCCCTTTTCGGGAGCCGACCCGAAGACTCGACTCGAGCCCCTGCTCTCGGCGGCAGAGCGCGGGCGGCTCGCCCGTGCGATGCTGTCGGACGTGCTCGCGGCCGTCTCCGGTGCGGGCGCGGAGTCGACCGTGCTCGCAACCGAACCCGTCGACGCCGACCTCGCCGAGCGGGTGATCGTCGACGAGCGCCCGCTTTCGGCGGCCGTCAACGCCCGCCTCGAGAGCGAGGGGCCGGTCGCGGTCGTGATGGCCGACCTCGCGCTCGCCACTCCTGAGGCCCTGGAGGGGCTGTTCGCCACGGACGGAGAGGTGGTCGTCGCGCCCGGGAGAGGTGGCGGAACGAACGCCCTGGTCGTCCGCCACTCCGACTTTCGCGTCGACTACCACGGGGTCTCCTATCTCGACCACCGCGAGCGCGCCCGCGAGGTCGGCGCAGTGGTCGAAACGGTCGACTCATTCCGGCTCGCGACCGACGTCGACGAACCCGAGGACGTCGTCGAGGTGCTGGTTCACGGCGACGGCGAGAGCCGGGACGCCCTCGAGGGGATGGGCTTCGAGATCGCCGTCCGGGACGGGCGTGTGGGGGTCGCCCGCCGGTGAGTTCAAACACTTATGTGCTCGCCCGCGCCAGGTCAAGGTGATGATCCCCGGCGCGGCGGAGTACGGCGTCGACGTGACGATCGAGGAGGCCGACGTCGACCGGCTGTTGGCGGTCGGCCCCGAGGACGTTTCGCCGGCAGCCGAACTCTCGTTCGCCCGGAACGTCTTCGTCCCGCTGACGACCGCCTGCCGGTACACCTGTACGTACTGTACGTACTTCGATCCGCCCGGCGAGGCCTCCCTCCTTTCGACCGCGGAGGTCCGGGAGATCTGCCGGGAGGGCGCCGACGCGGGCTGTACGGAGGCGCTGTTCACGTTCGGCGATGACCCCGACGACCGTTACACCGAAATTCACGACCAACTGGCTGAGTGGGGCCACGACTCGATCCACACGTACCTCCGCGAGGTCTGTGAAGTGGCTCTCGAAGAGGGGCTGCTCCCCCACGCGAACCCGGGCGACCAGACCGAAGCGCAGATGGCCGAAGTCGCCGACCTGAACGCGAGCATGGGCGTGATGCTCGAGACGACCGCCGAGGTCGGCGCTCACGCCGGACCCCGGAAGAAAGAGCCGGGCCAGCGACTGCGGACGATCGAGACCGCGGGCGAACTCGGGGTCCCCTTCACCACCGGGATCCTGGTCGGGATCGGCGACTCCTGGGAAGACCGCGCCGAGAGCCTGCTCGCGATCCGGGCGATGCACGAGCGATACGATCACGTCCAGGAGGTAATCGTCCAACCCGTCGTCGACAACGAGCGGTGGTCGGGGGGAACCCCCGACCTGGAGACGATGCGGCGGGTGACCGCGATGGCACGCCATGCCCTCCCCGATGAGATCTCGGTGCAAGTCCCCCCGAACCTGGCACCCGCACGCGATCTCGTCGACTGCGGGATCGACGACTTGGGCGGGGTCTCCCCGATCACCGACGACCACATCAACCCGGACTACAAGTGGCCCGCCCTCCGGGAACTCGAGGCGATCGCCGAGGAGGCCGGCGTCCCGCTATGCGAACGCCTGCCGGTCTACGAGCGCTTTCTCCCCACGGAACTGCGAACGGAGGGGTTCGACGGCCGCGTCGCCGACGGCGACTGGCTCTCGGGGCCGATTCGGGCAGTGCTGGCGGCCGACGACGCGGCCGGGCAGCGGTATCGTTCGGTGCTCGCGGGCGAGGGCTACTGAGCGGCCGGACCACGCGTCGGGTTCTCAATCCGCGAGGCGCCGGTAGGCCGCCTCGGCGAGGGCAGGGAACGCGAGCGTCGCCAGGGCCGCGAGAACGGCCGCGAACGCGATCGCGGCCGGCGGCGAGCCGACGGCGCCGGCGAGCGCGAGGCTCCCGGCAACCGTGACGGCGAGGGCGGCGTTGTAGTACGCTATGCGGAGGGCGACGAGCGCCGGAGTGATCGAGACCCACCCCGGGACCGTCGTCGCGAGCGGCGTGACCCATCCGCCCCGGATCGCCGCGACCGTCGCGGTCATCGAGAGCCAGGCGACGAGCGTCGCGGTCCGGACGCCGAACGCAGCGGTCCCCGCCGCGAGGAAGACGAGGAGAACGCCGGGTAGCGAGAAGACCGAGACGTCGGCGAACGCGTAGGTCAGGTCGTGGAGGTAACGGCTCGTCCCGCGCTTCTCGACGCGGGCCAGTCGCCCGTAGCCGTACCAGGTCCGGCGCTCTGGCGAGCGGGCAGCCTCGGCCTCCCGACCCGGCGGGCTCTCCATGGGAACAGGTTGGTTCCACCGGGTCTTAGGTGACTCGGGAGCGCTCTCGGTCTGCGCCGCCCGACGCCGGCGGACCGTCGCCCTCGCCGTTCTCCTCGAGGCACCGATGGAACGCCGATCGGGGATCGGCGGGTGGCTATGACATCCTCCCCGGCGTTCACGCCGGGGTTTCCCCAACCGTACGCTTGGGGCCGGGCCGGCCGTTCCACCGTCGCAAGAGTGGTGGTCAGAACAGACCCGTCCAACGGGGGCAACTTCCCTCTCAAAGAGAGGTACCGGGTATGTGCTCGGTACGTGAGCCCCGTGAAGGGTGTGGCGGGTTCGGCGTCCCGACAGGGACGCGGTATCTCCTTGCACAACGTCCGACGCTGCATCGGACGACGCCGACCGCCTCGCGGTGGTCGGCGACACGGGCCGTGCCATCGGCCTGCCTGTCCTTTCTGCCACGGTGGACAGGCTCGCACGCCGGAGGGGCCACTTTGGTTCAGCCGTCACCACATCTCGCTGTTTCAGAGGCAGTGGTTCTGTCAGCACCTCGGGCGCGTCTGTCGGCTCAGCCGACAGATCCCTGCGGTGCGTTTCGGCGGGAAGTGCCCCAACCAAACTTCCGGTTGAAAGTTTCGGCGATTGAGTTACCGCAATAACCGACTCCGGTGGGCCTAACTTTTGCGGTTTTGTCGTTGAGTGACGCGAGTCACGCCCGTGAGCAAACCGAAGGTTTGCGATGCCCATCAGAACGCGTGCGTTCTGAGGACGGCCGTAAACGGCGGGACTCTCTCGCTGAATTAGGTAGCGGAAGGTCGCGTACCAGGAGAAGGGGTTCGCGAGGTTCTCGGCGGTGAGCCGGCGAAACCCCTCGGTCCGGGGGAAGTCCATCCGCTCGACGAGCGTATCGGAGGGGACGACTACGACGAACGCGTCGTAGCGGTCGAACGGGATCGAGAACAGTCGGGAAAACCGATCTCTCGGGGAAAATCAGGCCGCAACCTCTTCGGCGGCGAACGTTTCTCGAAGGGTGTCCTCGTCCTCGGGCGAGAGGTTCGTCCGGATCACTTCGGGGTCGTACGGCGCGAGATCCTCGACCAGTCGGTCCTCGGAGATGTCGTGTGCGAGCATGAACAGCGCGGAGTGGCCGGGTTCGATCGTCTCTGACACCTCGTCGATGAACTCGTCGTCGATACCGACGTCGGCAAACTTGCCGGAAAGCGCACCGCTTGCCGCGCCGACGGCGAGACCGAGCCACGGCATCCAGAAGATGAACCCGATCAGCAATCCCCAGAACGCACCGCCGAGTGCACCCGCTCCGACCAGACTGCTCGCCTGTTTTACCTTCACGTGGCCGTCCTCGTCCCGGACGACGACTGCGGCATCGTCGAGCTGTACCAACTCCTGTTTCTGGAGGTCGTAGAGTTCGTCACGGACGGTTTTCGCGCCGTCCATGGAATCGAACGCGAGTACGATGAGCTCTTTCATCTGCAAGGCTTGCACATCTAGAAGAGTGATAAATCCTTCACACGACCGCCTATAATACAGTTCAGGTGGAACCACGGCGACGAGTGGCAGTCGCGAGCCACTGACCGAACAGGTCTCGGGTCGGCCGTTAGATGCCTCCACGAACCGGTCACTGGCGGTCTCGAGCGCGCTTCCTCGAGACGAACCACGCGAAAACCTGGGACAGCAGCCGTATGGACGATGCCAGTGGCTGTTCGGCGAATCCCGTCGCGCTCGGGCCGATATGACTGTGATTACTTATTCGTGAACGGGTCGTCCGGTCGCCATGCGACTCGTACAGGTTCTGATTCCGAACGGAAACCGCGAGTCGGTATTGAGTGCGTTGGACGACCACGGGATCGATTATGCCGTCTTCGACGAGACCGGTCGAGGCGAGTTCGAAGCGCTGGTCCAGTTTCCGGTTCCACCGACCGGCGTCGAGCCAATCCTCCACGACCTCCGGCACGCAGGCATCAGTGAGAACGCGTACACGATCGTCATCCCGACTCGAACCGTCGTCTCGCAACGACTTCACGCCCTTCAGGCCCTCTATCCAGGAACCCGTCTCTCTCGGGAGGAACTCCGTGCAAACGCCCTGGAACTCGCTCCGGCGATCTCGACGTACTTCGCCTTTATCGTGTTGAGTACGCTCATCGCCACGACCGGATTGTTACTCGACTCGGCAGCCACGATCATCGGCGCGATGGTCGTTGCACCGCTGATGGGGCCGGCGATCACTGCAAGCGTCGGGAGCGTCCTCAACGAGCCCGACCTCGCAGGCAGAGGTGTTACCCTCCAAGTTACCGGCCTCCTGCTGGCGATCGGTGTCGCCGCGGTGCTCGGGGCAGTGCTTCGGGGGACGGTGCTCGTTCCGCCGGGGATCGATATCCGGACGATTCCCCAGGTCGCCGAACGGACGAGCCCGAACTTCCTCTCGCTGTTTCTCGCGTTTGGCTCGGGGATCGCCGGTGCGATCAGCGTCTCGCGGGGGTCGGGATCGACCTTGGTTGGCGTCGCCATCGCAGTCGCGCTCATCCCACCCGCAGCAACGGCAGGACTGGGTCTCGCTTGGGGATATCTGGGGGTCGCCGGGGCCGCGTCGGTGCTGGTGCTGGTCAACCTCCTCTCGATCAATCTCTCGGCGTTGGTGGTTTTCTGGCTCAGCGGCTACCGACCCGAACGGGCTGAACACCACACGACCGCGTTCACCTCGGTTCGAAAGCGTGCCACGGTACTCGTCGTCGCGCTCGTCGTGCTTTCCGCCGTGCTCGGAGTCGTTACGCTTGCATCGTACCAGACGACGACGTTCGACCATCAGGCAACCACCGAGACGGAGCGCTTTTTCGACGGCCCGGACCGGTCGGCGTACGTACTCGATTCGGTACGGATAACCTACGAGCCACACGACCTCCTCGTCGGCACGAAACCGGCCGTCACCGTCGTGGTCGGACAAGCCGAGCCTGCAGCTGCACCTCCCGACTTTGCAGACCGCCTCGAACGGGACATCGAGGAGGCGACCGGGGAGGATGTGGCCGTACGGGTCGAGTTCGTCGTCACTCAGGAAACCGAGCCGCTTCCGCCGACGGAGGTCGGCCGTTTCCACCGTCCCGACGGAGAGATCGGTCCAAGCACAACCCGAAGGGTCACCGAATCCCCGGCGGGACAACCGAGGGAGCGGAGGACCGTTCCACGAGCGGGACGTCATCGGTTCGTCCTGCACGGAGAAACGGTAAACGACCCGTGAGTGTCACCGGTACCACACCCGCGTATTATCGGTCCTCGGAGCGAAACTACTCCAGACGGACACGCCCCAGGCGTGTTCTCTCCGCATGACGTCCTCCCCTGAACGACTCCGGCCGTCCGAACACGAGGGAGCGAGAGATCCGAGCGAGACTCGTCCTTGCGGTTCCGAACCCCACGAAACGGCTCCCGAACGGCAACCGAAACGGGCAGGAACGACCATCGCAGGCAGGTCCCATCGCGGGCACCTCCGCTGGCAGGAAGCACGGATCGAGCAGTCGGAGGAACCCGAGCGATGAGTTGGCTCGAGATCCTCCCCCTCGTGTTCGTGATGGTTGCGGGGCCACAGATCCTCACCCCGATCTTCCTCGCGACGACCGAGCACTGGCGCGCAAACTCCGCCGCGTACGTCGCCGGTGCATCGCTCTCGATCACCCTCGTCGTCACGCTCGCATACGTGTTCGGTGTTGGCGCAGTCGGTCAGGACGCGTCGAATACGACCCTCAGCGCGATCATCCTGGGCGTGCTCTTGCTCGCAATGGGACACACCTACCGGACCAGAAACGAGTCGGAGCCACCACGATGGATGGGGAAACTGGGAGCCGCAACGCCGCGGTTTTCGTTCAGACTGGGGTTTCTCCTCCTCGGATTCTTCCCGACCGACGTTCTCACGTCGGCCGCCGTCGGCTCCTATCTCGCAGCGAACGACGCGCCGTGGGCGGACGCAGTCCCCTTTGTTCTGCTGACGCTGTTCGTCCTTGCTCTCCCGTCGCTCGTCCTGGTCGGGTTCGGCGAGCGCGCGGAATCGTTCCTTCCGAAGGCGCGAGACTGGATGAACGAGAACTCGTGGATCGTAAACGAGGTGGTGATCGTGTTTTTCATCGGACTGGCCCTCAACAACCTCCTGGGCTGATACCGCTGACCGTCCCTGGCTGACGGTTCTCGATGCCCGCCCCGCCAAGAACCGTGACCCACCGCGTTGCCATCCGTCTCTTCGTTCGAGAGCAGCCCCTACCCGGACCGGACGTCGCCACGGACGCCGTTCCCACGGACTGGGAATCCGCCGTTCGTTCATGCCCCCGCTTGAAAGAGAACAGCACACGATCAGAGGCACACCGCACTCTGGCGCCACCACCTTCCATGACCGAGACACGCGTGACGACCGAGACACGAGAGTCAACACGACACGGGACGGAAACGACGTCCTCGAGCCGATCGCAGACGAGATGTCCCGAGTGTGATGGACGGATCGCCTACGACGAGGAACACGGCGAACGAGCCTGTGAGGAGTGTGGCTTGATCCTCGAGGAGGACGAGATCGATCGTGGTCCAGAGTGGCGGTCTTTCGATGGCGCCGACGGCGAGGATCGAAGCCGTGTGGGCGCCCCGGCCTCCGAGCTCATGCACGACAGGGGACTCAGTACGACGATCGGGTGGCAGGACAAGGACGCGTACGGGAACTCCCTCTCGTCGCGAAAGCGCGCGCAGATACAGCGGTTACGAACGTGGGACGAACGCTTTCGGACGAAAGACGCCCAGGAACGGAACCTGCGGCAGGCGTTCGGAGAGATCGAGCGGATGGCCTCGGCGCTCGGTCTTCCCCAGTCGTGTCGCGAAACGGCGAGCGTCCTCTACCGGCGTGCCGTCGACGAGGAGTTGCTCCCGGGCCGATCGATCGAGGCGATGACGACTGCCAGCCTGTATGCAGCCGCCAGGCAACATGACACCCCACGCACGTTGGATACCGTCGCGTCCGTCAGCCGGGTGGACAGACTCCCGATCCAGCGAGGATATCGGTACCTCGCTACGGAGCTCGGCCTCGAGATGAAACCGGCGGATCCCACACAGTACCTCCGCCAGTACGCCTCGAAACTCGACGTAAGCGACGAGGCCGAGCGTGTCGCACGGGAGATCCTCGACACCGCGAAGGCTCGCGGCGCCCACAGCGGGAAAAGCCCCGCCGGGATCGCCGCCGCTGCAATCTACGCCGCTGCACGCCTGACGAACGAGCGACTTACACAGGAGACGGTCAGTGAAGTCTCGAGCGTGAGCGAAGTCACGGTTCGAAACCGTTACCAGGAACTCCTCGAGATCTACGGGGAACACGGTGATGATGGATGAATCAGAGGGACCTAGATGTCGCCGTTCCCCACGCGCTGGGCGAGAGCACGCCGACTCACGTGCTGAATCTCGCCGAGCGGCTCGGGGAACATCCCGTCGCGATCGACCACGCCTGTGCTCGCCTGCATGGAAACGGATATATCGAGTCGACCACGCGTGGAACGTACGACATCACTGATCGCGGACAGCGGCGACTCGGCGGACCAGTGGCCGATGTGGAACGGTAGGTCGCCGTGTACGGGTCCGATCGCCACACCAGTGGACGCTCCTTGCGCGACGGTCCGCCCAGCCATGGTACGTGATCTCCCCTCCTCGGAAGGACCGCCCGCGCTGCAAACCGTCCTCGATGCGCTCGGCGATCCCGAGTGCCGGGCGATTCTGAGCGAAGCCACCGAGCCGATGACCGCAACCGAACTCGCTGAGACGTGTGACATCTCCCAGTCGACGGTCTACCGAAAGCTCGACCTCCTGACGGAGGCATCGCTCGTCGACGAACGCACCGGCGTCGGCTCGGAGGGGGGTCGGATTTCACAGTACGAGCGGGATATGACCGATGTCTCGGTTTCGATCGACGAGACCGGCGAGTTCTCGATCGAACTCGATCGACCGTCGAGACATGCGGACGAGCGCCTCGCGGAGATGTGGTCGGAGATGGGGGACGAGCTATGAGCGCGATAGTCGACACCGCCATCATCGCTCTCAAGACGATCATCCTCCTGCTGGGAGGCGGGGTGACGTATATCGCGTACAAAGCGCATCGCCGGACCGGTGCCACGTCGCTTCGATTGTTGGCGATCGGGTTCGGAACGATCACGCTCGGCGCGCTTCTCGCGGGAATCGCGAATCAGTTCCTCGGGGTCACCCTCGAGCAGGGAGTCCTCATCAACAGCCTCCTCGTCGCGATCGGTCTCGCGATAGTCATGTACTCGCTGTATCTCGACCACTGACCATCGGTGTCGCCACCATAAGGTCGGCTAGAGATCTCGACCGACCCTCTGATCCAGCCATCCGGTCGTTGTTCGTCCTGGTGAGCGTCCTGCTGTGGAATCTCTGGGTTATCGTTCGGTGGGGCGTACTCGCCAGGCCCATCGAACTCTACCTGCAGTTGATCCATGTCCACCTCCCGAAAGTGGCCGACGAGGAAACGATCGACTGCGACCGGTGTCGGGGTCGCACAGCTCAGTGATCGGGTCGATGCGCTGGCAACCGCCACTGATGAACTGGTCGAAACAGGGGAGCGACTTACCACGTCCGGAGAGAGGGAGTGAGCAAAGTAATCAACAAAGCGATAACACACCCGCTCGTAGAATCGGACATGGACGAGGAACTCACATCTGGCGATCAGGTCGAAATCGAATACGAGTCGACGCGCTCGGGGAACGTCGTCTCACGAACGGGGGGCGTCGTCCAAGCCCCCGGAGAGAACGGCCGGGCCGTTCTCTTCGTCGAAACGGACGACAACCAGCTCACTGGCGTCGTCTCCGACCATGTGTTCAGTATCTCGACCAGCGATGATGATACCCGCTCTGATGGCGACCCTCGAATCCAACGAACCGTTTCCCTCGGGCCGCTCGTCTCCGTGAGAAGTCGATAGCTCGGAGGGTCGGTTACAACGATTTCCCGTTCGATCGCGCCATCGTGTTGCGATCGACGGTCCACTGACTCGTAACCGACCTATCGACCTCAAGCTGGATGACTACAGCGATCACCACCGGGGCCAGCGTTACGTACGCACGCTCGACCTAACGCAGGATTCGATCTGATTCTATAGAGTTTATCTCTGGCCACATGGCAGCTGAAACGCCCTCGGGCGGACGTGGTTTCACGCCGTTACCCGCCCACCGTTTGTGACCACCGTCAGTCGTCGGCGACCGTCGGCCGCTCCTCGGGAAGCAGCGGACTCCCGTCGGCCTGTGGTCCGAGTCGCGGGCCAAAAGGCGGGTCGTCGGGGTCAATGACGCGGCGGGTCCCGTAGTCCGTCGAGCGTTCGACGGGAATCCGGCCGATCGAGGAGATCATCTCGACGTAGTCGCCAAAGGACCGGAACTCGCCGTGTTCGCCGCCCGCGCGGGTCGTGATCTCCTCCGAAAGGATCGTCCCCATGTAGTCGTCGGCACCGCAGTTCAGCATCTTCAGCCCGCCCTCGTCGCCGTACTTGACCCAGGAGGACTGGACGTGGTCGACGTTGTCGAGGAAGAGCCGCGAGACGGCGATCATAAGCTCGTCCTCCGCGGGGGAGGCGCCGCCGGAGACGACGTCGTGCTCGTAGAGGGGGGTGTTCTGGTGGACGAAGGAGAGGGGAACGAACTCGCTGATCGCGCCGTCGACCCGTTGCTGGAGCTCGCGGACACGCTCCAAGTGGAGGGCGCGGTGGGCCTCGTTCTCGACGTGGCCGTACATGATCGTCGCGGTCAGACCCAATCCGACGGAGGCCGCAGCCTCCATCGCCTCCATCCACTCGTCGGCGCCGATCTTGCCCGGACAGATCACGTCTCTGACCTCGTCTACTAGGATCTCGGCGGCAGTGCCCGGAACGGTGTCGAGGCCGGCATCCTTCAGCCGGCCGTAGACCTCCTCGTAGGACCAGTCGGTCCCCCGGCGGGCGTGGTAGCCCTCTTCGGGGGTCATCGAGTGGACGTGGACGCCGCCGACGTCCATCGCCGAGATCTGTTCGGTGTACGTGCCGGGATCGACATCGTAGGTTTCGGGGGGTTTGAAGTTGACCTCCTTTGGTTCGGGATGCGCCCGGAGGATCTCCAGGTGCTCGTCGTCGAGCGCGAACGCGGGGTGGAGCCCCGAGACCGAACAGACCTCGTAGATCCCCTTCTCGACGGCGTCGGCGACGACCTCGCGGGACTCCGCGGGCGTCTTGGTGAAGCCGGCGAACTCGCCCTCGTAGCTCTCCTCGAAGGTGTGGGCGGCGTCCTTGAAGTTACAGAACAGACAACCGACGTTACAGGCCGTCGTCACGTTGTTGTTCAGGTTCGCGACGAAGGTGACCTCCTCGCCGACGACCTCCGCCCGGCGGCGGTCCGCGGCTTCCAACACCTGCTCTTTGCGCCGCGGGTCGATCCCCTCGCTCTCGGAGCCGGTCGTCAGCAGTTCGATCGCGTCCGCGACCGAGAGCCGATCGCCCGCCCGCGCCTTCGCGAGTGCGTTCTCGAAGGACTGGTCGGTCTCGGGTCGGGCGTCGAACGCGAGGTCGGCCTCGGTCACCGGTCGGTTCATCGTCGACACGATGCGCGCACGGGGCCAAAAACGTGATGGAACGCGCGGCGGAGATTGAAACCTTCTTGGGCCCCGCCCGAGGAGTGCCGGTATGGACCGCGCGGCCTTTGCGGGGTGGCAGGGATGACGAGCGTCAAGGAGTTCCGAATCGAGGAGCCGGCGACCGACGATTCGCTTGGCCGGGGAACCTTCGTCTTCACCGACGACTACTCGGTCTTCGACTGGGGGAAGATGCCCGACCGGATCCCCGAAAAGGGCGCCTCCCTCTGTACGATGGGCGCGTTCAACTTCGAACTTCTCGAGCGCGAGGGCGTCCCGACCCACTACCGGGGCGTCGTCGAGAACGGCGACGTCCGACCCCTCGCGGAGACCACGCGCCCGCCCTGGGAGATGGCGATCGACCTCACCACCGTCCCGGACCTCCCCCACGAGGGCCGCAGCTACGACTACGACGCCTACCACGGCGCCGCCGGCGACAACTACCTGATCCCTCTCGAGGTCGTCTTCCGAAACCGGGTCCCGATCGGCTCGAGCCTCCGGCGGCGCACTCGACCCGCCGATCACGGCCTCGACCGCGAGGAGTGGCCAGACGAAGCCGTCGATCTCGCCGAGCCGATCGTCGAGTTCTCGACGAAGTTCGAGGCCGGCGACCGCTACCTCTCGCGGACGGAGGCCGCCACGATCGCCGGCGCCGCCGACATCGACGCACTCGAGGACGTCGCTCGCGAGGTCAACCGGATCGTCACCGAGCGCGCCGAGAGGGCGGGGTTGACCCACGAGGACGGCAAGATCGAGTGTCTCTCCGACGGCGGCGAGATCCGGGTCGCCGACGTCGTCGGCACCTTCGACGAGAACCGCTTCGCCTACGAGGGGACCCAGCTCTCGAAGGAGGTCCTCCGCCAGTACCACAAGCGGACCCAGCCGGGCTGGGTCGAGGCCGTCCGCGAGGCGAAAGAACGAGCCGAACGCGAGGACGTCGCCGACTGGCGGACGCTCTGTGACCGAGAGCCCGAGCCCCTGGACGACCGGGTGATCGAGATCGCACGGAACGTCTACTGTGCGGGGACCAACGCCTACACCGACACCCCCTTCTTCGACGCACCGCCGCTTTCGAGCGCGGTCGGCTCCGTCCAGGGACTGTAGAAAACAAACACGCGCCCGAAGAACTCCGAACCGAAAACCGGACTACTCGGCCTCGATCTCCCGCGCTTCCTGGAGCCGCGACTCGGCCTCGTCGCGGTCCTCGGGGTAGCCGACGTCGATCCGCCAGCCCTCGAGCTTGATCGCGTCGATCGTCCGCCCCGAGCGGATCAGCAGGTCGATCGCCTCGCTGATCTCGTACTCGCCGCGATTCGATGGCTGGACGAGCTCGCAGGCCGGGAAGATCGCCGGCGTAAAGGTGTAGAAGCCGGTCATCACGAGGTTCGTCGGCGGCTCGTCGGGCTTCTCGATGACCTCGGTGATCTCGCCGTAGTCGTTCGTGTCGGTGACGCCGTATCTCGACGCTTCCTCCCAGGGCACCTCCTCGACGAGGAAGGCGGCGTCGGCGCGGTCCTCGCGCTGGCGCCGGACGACGTCCTTGAGGTTGGCGTTGAAGATATTGTCCCCGAGCATCAACATGAAGTCGTCGTCGACGTGTTCGCGAACCGAGAGCAGGGCGTGGGCCAGCCCCTTCTGCTCGCGCTGGTGAGTGTAGGTGATCGGCACGCCCTTGAACGCGTCGCCGTAGTGTTCGATGATCTTCTCTTTCTCGTAGCCGACGACGACGACGAACTCCTCGGCGCCGAGTTCGACCAGCTGTTCGAAACAGTGGCTCAGGATCGGCTTGCCGTCTATCTCGACCATGCCTTTGGGTTTCTCGTCGGTCAGCGGTCGGAGTCGGGTACCCTTCCCCGCCGCGAGGACGACTGCTTGCATGGACCTACAACGACCGCCCCCGATTATACGTATTTCGGTTGATGCGTTCTGCCCAAAGAGAGGGACCGTGACCGCTTGAGCCGGGCCGATGCGGCCGTCCCGCGTACCTATCTCCCGTCCTGACGTTCAGCAGAAACCGATTATTACAAATGGGATGACCGTAATTGCATGCGACAAACAAATATGTCTAGTATTAAGTGCACCCGGTCCGGTCCGGTTATTACCGACCGATAACCATGGGCGACAATAGACAGACGAACGACGCTGCCGACGATCACGTCGGGCTCTCGAGGCGGACGACGCTCAGTCTGATGGGCCACAGCGGACTCCTGTTGGGTTCGCAGTCCGCGACCGCGGCCACGGGGACCGGCCCCGGTCCGGGTCCCACCGGTACCCAGGAACACGACGTCGACTTCCGGGGCCACAGCCTCGCCAACGTGGGCTCGCTGTCGATGGCTGCCCGTTCTCAACCGATCACCGACTTCGCGGGCCGGAACCTCTCGGTCGGTTCCGACGGCGTCCTCCACGCCACGAGCACGTCGCCGTTCGACGGCGCGCTCGTCCCGATCCAGAACTACGAGGTCGGCGTCTTCTCCCCCCGAGAAACCCACTTCACCCGCCAGCACGCGCCCAACCCGGTGACGATTCCCTTCGACCAGCTCGACGAGGGGTTCTCGAACTGTTTCGTCTCGCTGTCGGGCGCCGCCGTCGCCTCTGAACCCGACTCGACGCTCTCCGTTCGGCTCGTCGATCTCACCTCCGGGGACCCGCTGGCCGATTCCGAGGTCCAG
This sequence comes from Saliphagus sp. LR7, assembly GCF_003344565.1. Classification (NCBI taxonomy): domain Archaea; kingdom Methanobacteriati; phylum Methanobacteriota; class Halobacteria; order Halobacteriales; family Natrialbaceae; genus Saliphagus; species Saliphagus sp. LR7. The sequence goes on from NZ_QPND01000011.1 coordinate 43,205, forward strand.
GAGACCGTTTCGGAAACTCGTCCGACCCGGGTTCCCGTCGTCGGCCCGCAAGTGGCCTACGACCCCAAACGCAACGCCGTCCTCGGTTTCGAGGCGAAAGTCGGTGGCGGGGACGAACAGGTCGCCCTTGAGGGGGCGACCGTTCAAGTGTGGGGTGAGATAAAGTGATTCGAATACGTCAGCAGACGATTTCGTTTCGAGAGCATAGTGCAAATGATCGTTTGATAACCCCCATAAAGGAAGTATACAAAGATGAGTAGTTCAGAAAATAATTTAAACCGTGTACAGAAGATCGGGACAAGGATATACAATTCCGATTATCAGCGTACTAGCTCCAATGAATTCTATAGGATGCAATTTGATGAAGCTTCATATGATGATTTCGATGGGTTCAACCAAAATAATCATAGTATTGAAGTACCAGAGCCGGGCCGATACATGGTCTATTTCGATGGTCGATTAGAGTTTATTGACAAAGACACCCTCATATCAGCTAGGATTTATAAGAATGAAGAGTTGGTCTCACAATCAGACCGAAGGAACGGAGATTTTGGCAGTATAACAGTCATTGACGAATTAGACGCTCAAGCGGGGGACGAGATATATGTGGAAGTTCGTATCCATTCAAGTGATGGTGGTGCTATCCGACCCGGACCTGCCGAAACTTCGTTTATGGTATCTCGACCATCTTATAATAATATATCGTGGGAAAACAATATAGATTTAGGGAATAATGATATCACGGACGTCGGCACGCTCGCTGCCGAGACGATCGACGCGGAGAACCTCGGTTTCGACGACATCGAGGTCGATCAGGTGGTAACCGACGTGCTAGACTCGGAGGCCACCGCCGCGGGAGCACTCCAGAGCGACTCGCTGTCGGTCGAGGGATGGAACGTCATCGACGCCTCGAACTACGGCTATCCGGGGGATCGGTCTGGCGGGGACATCATGGAGCTGTTCCGGGAGTTCCCCAACAGCGTCTTCGTCCTGCCCGAAGGGGAGTACTCGGTCCAGTCGGAGCTTAACTGGACCTCGCCGAACGACGGCTACGACCAGCTCCAGGTGATCGGCAAGCCCCATGCCCGGCTGGTCGTCGACGATCAGAACGTCGATCACTTCGCGTGGCTCGGCAATAGCCGCGGTGGGGCGTTCGATCGCCTTTCCCTGCAGAACCTGACGCTCGTGGTCGACGGTCGAAACGGATACGACGCGGGTTGGGGCCGGTTCTGGGTCGACGACACGGTTCAGAATAGAAACCTGAAACTCGAGGGCCAACGGGCCCACCGCCTCGAGGAGGGTGGCAAGTTCGGCTACTTCTGTTGTATGACCGATCCCGCTGGGATGGGGATCCACCAGAACATCGATATGCCCGACGGCGACATTCCCTCGGTCCAGTCGGACAACACCGCGATCGGGATCGGTGCCGAGCCTTCTCACGTCGGGACGAACCTCTGGCTCGGCTGTTATCTCGAGAACTGGTGGGGCAACGGCTACTACGTGAAAGACGGTACCGGGCGGAACGTCCTCGTCGGGTGTGAGGCCAGGAACTGTGGGAACGCGAACATCCGGATCGGCTACAGCGACGTCGTGATCGCCTGTCGGAGCGTCTGGGACGACCCGCGTGGCGTCGACGAGATACGACAGGGGGTCTGTTTCGACGCCGACGAGGCGAACGGGACCGCCGTCGTTGGACTGCGGATAATCAAAGAGACGGGGGAAAACGCGACGGCCCGGATGCGAGCGGAGGCCCGCAGCGCGACCTACCGCGACGTCTATATCGAAAACCAGACCGACCAGCGCTCGCTCCAGGTCACCGGTACGGGCTCGAACCCCGAACAGGGGATCCTCGCGCTCGACGGCGTCCGGATCATCGACGGCGGCGACGGCTCGATCAATACGGCCGCACTCCGCATCGACCGCGAGAACGTCCACCTCTCGAACGTCTCGATCGACTGTATCAACGAGGACTCCTATCGAGCGGCCCTCCAGATCCAAAGCGGTTCGGCACGGATCACGAACTCCCGGCTCGCGACGAACGGCCCCACCTACGCGGTGATCCTGGGAACCAAGGGCGGGTGGGCAGAGATAGATCGGGCGACGTTTACCGACACCGAGGTCACGGAGGGGTTCTACCTCTACGGCAACGACGACCAGATCGACTCCCTGGAGATCCGGGACTGTGACCTCCGGGAGGTCGGGGACGTCTTCCCGGCCAACAGCCCGGACGACGACGCCGTCAACCTCACGCGGGGCGTCTGGCGGGACAACCTCGGCTACCTCGGAGAAACGGAGTGGGGAAGCGGGGGAGCAAGCGCACAGTCGACGGACGTCGCCCCGTCGTCGACGGACGGGTCGTGGGCCGACGTCACCGACTACGGTGCGGTCGGCGACGGCGAGGCCGACGATACGGACGCGTTCCGGCGGGCGCTCGCCGACTCGAGGCGGGTGTTCGTCCCCGAACCCGAGGCGGGCTACTACCTGACCGACACCCTCGAGCTCGACGGCCACGTCCTCGCGGGGGAGTCGGCGGAGTCGGTCACCCTCGGCTTCGACCTCGGGGAGGCGTCGAAGCCCGTCGGGATCGAGGTCGTGGACACGTCGACGGTGCGGGATCTCGGGGTGATGAGCGGGCGTTCGCGGTGGAACCTCGGGGCGCCCTGGAGCGGCCTCCGAGCCAACGGTGCCCACGAGGTGACGACCGAGCGCCTGGCCGTCCGGGGCTTCGAGTACGGCCTCCACCTTCTTGCCAGAGAGGAGGCCATCGAGAACGGCCAGTACGGGATCGCGAACGTCGTCGACTGCGTCGAAGGGGTCCGGCTGGAGGCGACGGAGGGGGGCCGGGTCGACGGCAACGCCTTCTCGGGCGGCCGGATCGGGATCTCCTCGGCGCGAGCCAGCGAGGCAGACGCCCTGGATCGGGAGACCTACGGCGTCAACTTCCACAACGAGACGTGGTCGGCGATGACCGACAACACGTTCGTCGCGCCGGCGATCGACGGCGTCGAGGTCGGCGCCCGGTGTACGGGCCGGTACAACACGTTCGTGGGTGCGCGGTGTTCGGACATGCGCGGGGAGGAACTCGGGATCGTCTTCGACGACGACGGCCCCTCCCAGCCCCGGTACAACAACGTCTTCGGCTACGACGACGACGGCGAGGAGCCCGCCCGGATCCGCTACCGCGGCGAGGACGGCATCGGCGAGGACCTCCGGGGGAACTTCGCCGTCGCAAACGGCGTGCCCTTAGAGACCGGACGGATCAACCTCCACGAGGAGGGCCACCACGGCGCGTTCGTCTCCTTCGACGCCGAGAGCCGGGAGTTCGTCTTCGAGTCCGAGGGGACAGTCGTCGGCCGACTCGACGCCGAGAACGGCGACCTCCGGATCGCGGGGACCGTAGAGGAGAACGCCGACCTCCGTTCGGGGGCCGGCAATCGAACCCACTAAGTCGAGCGGGTCCATGATCCGGGTATGACGACGTTCGGAACGGCCGAGGCAGCACCCGGCGAACTTGCGACGGGGCGCCTCGAGGTGGGGGAGACCCGAGACGGGGCCGCCTTCGGCCTCCCGGTCGCCGTAATAAACGGCGCCGAGGACGGGAAGACCCTCTACGTGCAGGCCGTCAGCGACGGCGACGAGTTGAACGGGGTGGGGGTGCTCCGGCGGGTCGTTCCGCGGCTCGATCCAGCGGAGATCTCGGGGACGATCCTGGTGACGGCGATCGTCAACTACCACGCCTTCCAGGTCGCCCGCCACCGGAACCCGATCGACGACACGAAGATGAACCGGGCGTATCCGGGCGACAGCGAGGGGACCTCCAGCGAGCGCATCGCCCACGCGACCTTCGAGGCGGCCTCCCGGGCGGACCTGATCGTCGACCTCCACCAGGGGTCGACCAGCCGGATGATCGACGAGGTCCGGGTGCGATGCGGCCGGCGCCACCGCCTCCACGAGGAGTGTCTCGAGCTGGCGAAGGTCTTCGGCGCGGGCTACGTCCTGGATCAGAAGGGTCCCGACGGCCAGCTCGCACGAGCCGGACCCGACGAGGGGATACCGACGATCGATCCCGAGCTCGGGGGATCGGTCGGCTGGGACGAGGCGAGCGTCCAGACGGGCGTCGACGGCCTCTACAACGTCCTCGCGAACTACGGCTTCCTGCCCGGCGACGCGAACTACGGCGACCAGACGCGGGCGGCCGGCTTCGACCAGTACGGCGCGCCCCGCGGCGGCCTCGTCGAGTTCGCGGCCGACCTCGGCGACCGGGTCCAGTCCGGAGACCCGCTGTTCGAGGTCACGACCCCCTTCGGCGAGCGGAAAGCGGAGGTGACCGCCGAGGAGAACGGCATCCTCTGGCGGAGCCGTCGGCTACCACAGGTCGCGACGGGCGAGTACGTCTGTTCGATCGGCGTCGACGTCGACACCTACTGATGGCGTCACCCCTCTCCTGTCCGGCCTGTGGCGCCGAGTACGCTCCCGGACCGGACGAACCCTGGCGGTGTTCGTGTGGCGCGCCCCTCGAGCTCGCCGCGGATCCTCCCCCGAACTCCCCGCAAGGGCGGACAGTCGATCCCGGGGAGGGGCTGTGGACGTTCGAGGAGTGGCTTCCCGTCAGGCGGCGGGTCAGCCTCGGGGAGGGATTCACGCCGCTGGTTTCGGCGGGCGAGCGATGGGGCGAGGCAGTGGGGTTCAAGCTCGAGTACGTCTTCCCGACGGGGTCGTTCAAGGACCGAGGGGCGACGACGACGCTCTCGCGGGCCGCCGAACTCGGCGTCAAGCGAGTGATCGAGGACTCCTCGGGCAACGCGGGCGCGGCGATCGCGACCTACGCCGCGCGGGCGGGGATCGACGCGGAGATCTACGTGCCCGCGGGGGTCAAAGCCTCGAAGCTTTCGGCGATCGAACGCGCCGGCGCGCGCCCGGTCCGCGTCGAGGGCGGCCGGGCGGCCGTCACGGAGGCCTGCCTCGAGGCCGTAGAACGCGGCGAAGGCTGGTACGCGAGTCACGCCTGGAACCCCGCCTTTTACGCCGGAACCTCGACGTTCGCCTTCGAAATTGCGGCCCAGCGCGGCTGGTCGGTTCCCGACGCCGTCGTCTGTCCGGTCGGCCATGGCACCCTGTTACTGGGGGCGTATCGTGGCTTTCGTGCGCTCTACAACGCGGGAATCACCGACCGGCTCCCGCGGCTGCTGGGTGTCCAGTCGGAGGCGGCGGCACCGATCGCGGAGGCGATCGGCGGCGATGAGAGAGACCAGAGTGCCGACGCGACGACGGTCGCCGACGGCATCAGGATCGAAGCGCCCGCTCGACACGCCGAGATCGTAGAGGCGGTCGAGGTCACGAACGGGGACGCGATCGCCCTCGATGACGGGCGGATCGAGGCGGCTCTCGACCGGCTCCACCGCGGCGGGTTCTACGTCGAGCCGACGTCGGCGGTCGCGCCCGCGGCCGTAGAACGGTATCGAGAACTGGGGGTCGTAGAGCCCGGCGCGGACGTGGTCGTTCCCCTCACCGGCAGCGGCCTCAAGGGGGAGTGAGATGGTCAACTATCCACCGAAATTCTGTCCGTACTGTGGGACCGAACTCGGGAGCACGACGCTCGAGGGAGAGGCCCGACGATACTGCGGGGACTGCGACCGGATCGTCTGGCACAACCCCGTTCCCGGCGCCGGCGTCGCGGTCGTCGACCATCGCGAGGGGGAAAACGCCGTCTGCTGTGTCGAGCGCGCGATCCCGCCCGGGGTCGGCGAGTGGACGCTTCCCGCCGGCTACATCGACGCCGCCCGCGAGGAGGAGCCGGCGGAGGCGGCCGCCCGCGAACTCGGGGAGGAGACGGGACTCGTCGTCGATCCGGACGCGCTCGAACTCTACGACGCGACCGCGCTTCCGCCGCGGGAGGGACTCCAGGTGCTCTCGCTCCAGTACGTCGTCGATCGCAGGGAGACCTCGGGGGAGCCGGCGGCCGGCTCGGACGCCGCGGCCGCCCGTTTTCTCACGCCCGCGGAGTTCGACCGGCTGGACGAGCGGTTCCGCCCGATCCACGAGGAACGGTTCCGCGCGATCGCACGAGAAAAGTAGGGAAAACGGGTCGGCTCAGCGGCCGAAAAAGAGGCCTTCCTCGAGTTTGGTGTAGATCTCCTTCTGCTGGAGATAGCTCGCGGCGCCCAGCAGGGTCGGCGCCCAGAGGCCGACGAAGATCCCGGCCGCCTCGTCGCCCTTTACGTAGAAGTTGTACCACGAGTAGACCACCGAAAACGCTGCGGCTACGGTGATCGGGTCGCCCGCCGATAGCGGGGTTCCCTCGGCGATCTCCTCGGCTCGTTCGGTCGCGTCGGAACTCGACGGCTCCGAATCGTCCGTCTCTTGGAACAGCGTCATGCACTCGGTCGCGGGGAGGTGACGGTATCGCGCTGGTGCCGTATCACGAAAGCCGTTGATACGTTCCGACGCCGGCGAGCGCCGGTCGAACCCGATATCCCTTTACTGGCGGCTCGAATACGCTCTCGCATGTTCCTTTCGCTGCGCGCAGAGGTCGAGTCTGCCCTCCGGGAGACGCTAGCCGACCTCGATCTTCCGTCGGACGACCTCGGGATCGAAGAACCCCCCGAGGACGTCGAGAGCGTCCTCGCCTCGAGCGTCGCCTTCCGGCTGGCCGGCGAGGCCGGCGCCCCGCCGCCGGAGATTGCGGCGACCGTTGCCGACGCGATCGACGCCGACCACCTGGAGTTCGTCTCCCGCGTCGAGACCCAGGGCCCCTATCTGAACTTCCTGCCGAGCGAGGCGTACTTCGGGGAGACCCTCGAGGCGGCGGTCGATCCGGACTACGGCCGTCTGGCGGATCGCGAGGAGTCGGTCGTCGTCGAGCACACGAGCGCGAATCCGACGGGGCCGGTCCACGTCGGGCGCGCCCGGAACCCGATCGTCGGCGACGCCGTCGCGAACGTCCTCGCGTATGCGGGCTACGACGTCGCCCGCCACTACTACGTCAACGACGCCGGCCGCCAGATGGCCGTCTTCACCTGGGCCTACGAGACCTTCGACGAGGAGGACCTCGAGAGCGAACCCGCCCGCGACCGCGTCGAGTACGATCTCGTGCGCTACTACCGGAAGGGAAACACCTTCCTCGAGAACGCAGACGACGACGCCGTCGAAGCGGCCGAGGCCGAGATCGAGTCGATCATGCAGGGCTTAGAGGCGGGCGACGAGGCGACCTACGAGCGCGTCAGCGAGGTCGTCGATCGCGTCCTCGGCGGGATGCGCGAGTGTCTCGCGCGCCTGCCAGCGGAGTTCGACGAGTTCGTCAAGGAGACCCGGTTCATGTTCGACGGGCAGACGGACGACGTCGTCGCGCGGTTGAAAGAACTCGACGGGGCGATATACGAGGAGGAGGCCTGGCAACTCGACCTGAGCGCACAGGGCATCAAGAAGAACATGGTCTTTCTCCGTTCGGACGGCACCTCGCTGTACCCCACTCGGGATCTGGCCCACCACGAGTGGAAGTTAGAGAACTTCGACCGGGCGGTGACGGTGCTGGGCGAGGACCACAAGCTCCAGGCCGAACAAATCAGGACCTCGCTCGACCTGCTCGGAAACGATGCGGACCGGCTCCGCCAGGTGATCTACTCCTACGTCAACCTCCCGGAGGGGAAGATGAGCACGCGGCGGGGGACGGGCGTCCAACTCGACGACCTGCTTGACGAGGCCATCTCGCGTGCCCGCGAGGAGGTCGAGGATCGCCTCGACGACCGGATCCGCGACGACGATCTGGGCGAGGAGGACATCGAACGGATCGCCCACCAGGTCGGGATCGGCGCCGTCCGCTACGACATCGTCGCCAAACAGCCGGCGAAGGCGATCACCTTCGAGTGGGATCAAGCACTTGACTTCGAGGCCCAGTCGGCACCCTACGTCCAGTACGTCCACGCGCGCTGTTGTGGGATTCTGGAAGAAGCCGGAATAGCCGTCGAGAGCGAGGTCGAGACCGCCTTCGATCCCTCGCTGCTCGAGACCGAGGCCGAACGCGACCTCCTGGAGACCATCGCGCGGTTCCCGGCGGTCATCAAGGAGGCCGCCGACGACTTGGAGCCCCACCGGGTCGCGACCTACACCCGCGAGTTCGCCGAGGCGTTCAACGCCTTCTACCGGGAGTGTCCCGTCCTCGCTTCCGACGTGGACGAGGATCTCCGGGACGCCCGGCTCGCGCTCGTGGCGGCCTCGCGGCACACGATGGCCAACGCGCTCTCGATCCTCGGGGTCGCGGCGCCACGGTCGATGTAGCAGGTGGGGTGCAAAGGATACTTAGCGCCGGCACTGCTTCGTAGAGACAATGAGCCAGGAGGGCGCGACCGAACAGTCCGACCGAAAGAAGTACGAGTTCCGGAGAGTCATCGAGGAGCTCAAGGAGTTCGAAGGGTCGGGAACCCAACTCGTGACGATCTACGTCCCCGAGGACCGCCAGGTCAGCGACGTCGTCGCCCACGTCACCCAGGAACACTCCGAGGCGGCGAACATCAAATCGAAGCAGACCCGGACCAACGTCCAGGACGCCCTGACGAGCATCAAAGACCGGCTTCGCTACTACGACACCTACCCCCCCGAAAACGGGATGGTGCTCTTTTCCGGTGCCGTCAACTCGGGCGGCGGTCAGACCGAGATGATCACCCGGACCCTCGAGAGTCCGCCCCAGCCCGTCGAGTCCTTCCGGTATCACTGCGACTCCGATTTCCTCACCGAGCCCTTGGAGCACATGCTCGCCGACCAGGGGCTCTACGGCCTGATCGTCCTCGACCGGCGGGAGGCAAACGTCGGCTGGCTGCGGGGTAAGCGGGTCGAACCCGTCAAAAGCGCCTCCTCGCTGGTCCCCGGCAAACAACGGAAAGGGGGGCAGTCCGCCCAGCGGTTCGCCCGCCTGCGGCTCGAGGCGATCGACAACTTCTACCAGGAGGTCGCGGGGATGGCCAACGACCTGTTCGTCCCCGAGCGCCACGACTTAGAGGGCGTTCTGGTCGGCGGCCCCTCGCCGACCAAAGACGAGTTCCTTGACGGCGACTACCTCCACCACGAGCTTCAGGACAAGGTCCTCGGAAAGTTCGACGTTGCCTACACCGACGAGTCGGGCCTGCGCGACCTCGTGGACAACGCCGAGGACGCCCTCGCGGACGCCGAGGTGATGAAGGACAAGCGGGAGATGGAGGAGTTCTTCGAGGAACTCAACGCGGGCGAACGCGCGACCTACGGCTTCGCCCAGACCCGCCGGAATCTGATGATGGGCGCGGTCGATCGCCTCCTGATCAGCGAGGACCTCCGGGCGGAGGCGATCACCTTCGACTGTCCGGAGTGTGCTAACACCGACTACGAGATGATCGACCAGCGCGCGTCGATCCCCGACCACACCTGCAGTGACTGTGGCGCAGACGTCCTCGCGAGCGACGAGGACCGCGAGGACGCCATCGACCACCTGATCGAACTCGCCGAACAGCGCGGCACCGAGACCAAGTTCATCTCGACAGACTTCGAGAAGGGCGACCAGCTCCTCAACGCCTTCGGCGGCGTCGCGGGCATTCTGCGGTACTCGACGGGGATCTAAGCCTAAGCCGTTAGTACAGTAACTGCTCGACCTGGTGGCGACGACGCGCCAGATCGATCGCCGGCTCGACCCCTGGATCGTCGAGCAGCCGGTCCATCGCGAGCAACGGATCTGTCCCGGCCCGTTCGACGTCCTCGAGGAGGGAAGCGATCGCCTCCCGATTGGCCGCGAGCGACGAACAGAGCCCCAGCGCGAGCGCGAACGGAATCGCCGCCTCCCCGGTCGGAAACGCGTCGCTGATCCGTGAGAAGTCGGGTTCGTCGTCGGCGTCGCCCGGTGTGGGCCACTCGAGGGTCAGACAGCGCGGACAGAGGGTGGCGACCGGCTCCGTTTCGCGAGGGCGGTCGGGGAGGGTGTCGCGATGGGACGCCGGAACCCGGAAGGCGATCGGGTCCGTGTCGGCGTCACAGCAGGCGGCCACGGGACGGTCAGTCGCCGCCGGGGACGCCGCCCGCGGTGGCCTGTTCTGCGTCTACCTCGCCGGTCGAGCCGGTGTCGGCTTCGGCCTGGCGGGCCTCCTTTTCTTCCTGTTCTTTCTTCTCTTTGATCTTCTTCAGCCGGAAGATCTCCTCGCGCTCCTGTTCTTCTAACTTCTGTTCGATGTAGTCCTGGTTCTCGTAGAGCTCCGGCAGGAGTTTGAACTCGAGGGCGTTGACCCGGCGTTTGGTGGTCTCGATCTCGGTGAGCATCTTCTTCATCGCCGTCTCGACCTCGGCGGCGAGGATGATGCTCTCGAGGAGGTCCTCGTAGGCTTCCGCGGCCTCGTCGATCCGGGCGGAGGTGCCCATGATTCCATATCCTCGCTGGCCGAGGTCCTTCGAGACCCGCGAGGACTCGATCTGGGGGACGACGACGCCCATGATGTTCTTGGACTCGGTGGTGATCTCGGGGTGTTCCTGGAGGGCCGCGGCGGCCCCGCGGACGGCGACGTCGCCCTCCATCGCGCGGGCCATGTTGATCTTCGTCTGGGCGGCCTCGTAGTCGTCGGCCAGGTCGCCACGAACGTCCTGGGCCTTGTCCAGGATGTCCATGAACTCCATGATGAGCCCGTCGCGTTTCTTCTCTAAGGTGCCGTGGCCCCGCTCGGAGAGCTCGATGCGGTCCTCGATCTGCATCAGCTCCTTGCGTGTCGGTTTGACGTCCTTGGCCATTATCGGCCCCTTGCGCCCACAGCCGGATAACTGTTTACGGTTTTCCCGACGGGGCTCCGACGGAGTACCCAATTATGTCGAGTGGTTTAACCGTCGGGCGATCATCCAGCCGGACGAATGGACAGGCGGCGTTATCTCGGCGCGATCGGTGCGGCGGCGGTGGCTTCGACGGCGGGCTGTCTCGGTCGCGATTCGCTTCCGGAACCCCAGGACATCGAGAGCCGGGTTACGAGCGGCAGTTTCCGGACGCGACGCGAGGGCGAGGAGTGGCGGGACCTCCCGGTCCACGGGGTGAATCTCGGCATGGCCAAACCCGGACGATTCCCGGGGGAGGCAGCGATCACGAAAGCGGAGTACGCCCGGTGGCTCGAGGGGATCTCGGAGATGAACGCGAACGTCATTCGGACGTACACGCTCCATCCCCCGAGGTTCTACGAGGCGCTGGCCGAGCACAACGAAGAGCGCGAAGAGCCCCTCTTCGTCCTCCACGGCAACTGGATCGCCGAGCCAGCACTGGCCGAGGCCGGCGACGCCTTCGACGACTCCGTCGTCGAGATCCATCGCCAGGGGATCGAGGAAATCGTCGACGCCGTCCACGGCGACCTCTCGGTCTCCGAGCGGGTCGGCCAGGCCGACGGGACCTATCGCGCGGACGTCTCGCCGTACGTCCTGGGCTACGTCATCGGCATCGAGTGGCCCCCGGAGGTCATCGAGGAGACCGACGACGCGAACGAGGGGATCGGCGACTACGACGGCGAGTACGTTCGAACCGAGGACGCGACGCCGTTCGAGCACTGGCTCGCAAAGCGGCTGGACGAGGTCGCGGCCTACGAGGACGAGCAGTACGACGAAACCCGTCCGCTGAGCTTCACGAACTGGCCGACCGCGGACCATCTCGAGCATCCCGCCGAACCCCTCGAGGAGGAAGACCTCGTCAGCGTCACCGCCAACCACCACCGGACGACCGACGCCTTCGACCGCGGGCTGTTCGCGACCTACCACGTCTACCCCTACTACCCCGACTTCCTCAACTACGAGGAGGAGTACGTCGAGTACGTCGCCGAGGACGGCGAGCGGAGCAGCTATCGGGGGTATCTCGAGGACCTCGTTGACGCCAATGACCACCCGGTACTCGTCGGCGAGTTCGGCGTCCCGGCGTCGCGGGGGAAGACCCACAGCCACGTCTACGGCTTCGACCAGGGCGGCCACACCGAACGCCAGCAAGGCGAGATGAACGTCAAACTCTACGAGCACATCGTCGGCGCCGACACGCTGGGCGGCCTCGTCTTCACCTGGCAGGACGAGTGGTTCAAACGCACCTGGAACACGATGGACTACATGAACCCCGACCGGCGGCCGTTCTGGTCGGACGTCCAGACCTGCGAGCAGATGTTCGGGGTGCTCGGCTTCGACCCCGGCGACGAGCCCGGCTTCACCCTCTCGGGATCTCCCGACGAGTGGGACGCGGCAACCCGACTCGACGACGACCCCGATCCCTCGCCGCTGGTTGCCCTGGAGGACGGTCACGACGGCGCACGGAACCTGACCGGGCTCGAGGCCGGGGCCGACGAGCGCTACCTCCATCTCCGGGTTTCCTTCGACGACCTCGCCGACCTCGACTGGAACCGAGCGAACACCCTCCTCGCGCTCGATCTGGCCCCCGGACAGGGCAACACCTCGCTGCCGTTCGGGACGGGCCTGGGGACCGACCGGGGCGTCGATTTCGTCGTCCACCTCGCCGGCCCCGGGAGTTCGCGGGTCGTCGTCGACAGCTACTACGACGTCTTCTACTACCTCTACGCCGAGCTCCTCGAGTCGATCCCGACCGTCGAGTACGCCGGGGAGAGAGACAGCGGCGAGTTCCACCCGATCGAACTCGCGCTCAATCGGGAGCTCCGCATCCCGAGCCAGGACCGGACGATCGGGTTCGAGAGCCACGAGACCGGACGGCTTCGCTTCGGCAACGGCGATCCCGAGAGCCCGGAGTACGACTCGCTGTCCGACGTCCACGTCGCCCCCGCCGAGGACACGATCGAGGTTCGGCTCCCCTGGCTCCTGATCAACCTCAGGGATCCGAGTCGCCACGAGATCGTCGCCGACCTCTGGGAGGACGGCATCGAAGGCCGGACAGCCGACGGGGTCTCGGTCGCGGCGGCCACGTTCGCACCCGAGGATCCGGACGCCGAGCCCGAGCTGTCGGCGGGCGACGGCGAGGCGACCGTCACCGACGCGATCGGCGACCTCTCGGGGAGCCGACTCGAGTTCGGTCCCGAGTCGACGTTCGAGTGGGAGGGCTGGGAGGAGCCCAGCTACCACGAGCGGCGCAAGGAGTCCTACGAGGTCATCCGGGAGGCGTTCGCCGGAGCGGATCGATAGCCCCTGCCCGCGTCGGATTTATACCCCGTTCGCCCCTACCCCGTTCCGTGAGCACGCGAACGAGTGCGCTCGACGACACCGTCTTCGGCGTCGACGTCCAGAGCGGGGACGTCCGTGGGGATTCGCCCTCCTACGCGCTCGTCGCCTACGACGGCGAGGGAGTCGAGCGCGACGTCGTCTCCGGCCGGAAGCTGCGCCGGCTGATCGAGGAGCGCAAGCCGGCGATCGTTGCGACCGACAATATGTACGAGCTGGCCGAGGACAAGGACCGACTGGTCCACTTCCTGGGCGCTCTCCCGGCGGGAACGAAGCTCGTCCAGGTCACCGGCGACGAACGCCCGGAACCCCTCTCGCGGGTCGCCAAACGCCACGGGGTCCCCTACGCCAAGGAGCCGATGGCGGAAGCCGAGGCGGCGGCCCGCCTGGCCGCCCACAACGTCGGCTACGAGGTCTCGGCGTTCACCGACCGGACGGAGGTGAAGGTCTCGCGCGGGCGCTCGACGGGCGGGGGCGGCTGGAGCGAGGACCGCTACACCCGCCGGATCCACGGCTCGGTCAGGAAACGGGCCCGGGAGGTCGAATCCGATCTCGAAGGAGCAAACCTGGAGTACGAGGTCGATATCACCGAGAAGTACGGCGGCTACTCGAACGCCGTCTTCTCCGTCGAGGCCCGCCCGGAGGAGATCCCGGTCTCGGCCCACCGCTCGGGCGACGTCAGGGTCGAGATCGAACGCGTCCGCCGGGACGGCATCGAGTTTCGCCCGCTCGCGAAACGCCGCGACCACGTCCTCGTCGGGATCGACCCCGGGACGACGACCGCGGTCGCCATCGTCTCGCTCTCGGGGGAAGTCCTCGACGTCCGGAGCTCGCGGACCGGCGACCACGCCGACGTCATCGAGTGGATCGTCGAGCGGGGCCGGCCGGTCGTCGTCGCCGCCGACGTGACGCCGATGCCCGAGACCGTCGAGAAGATCCGCCGGAGCTTCGACGCTGCGGCCTGGACGCCCGACAGCGACCTCCCGATCGACGAGAAACAACACCGGACGCGCGATGAGGCCTACGAGAACGACCACCAGCGCGACGCGATGGCCGCGGCGCTGTTCGCCGTCGACGACCACGCGGACCAGTTCGAGCGGATCGCGCGCAAGGTCCCGCCCGGCCTCGACCGCGGGGCGGTCACCGCCCGCGTCGTCGCCGGCGGCGAGAGCGTCGAAGCCGTCCTCCGGGATCTCGACGACGACGAGGAGGCCGAGGACGAGGCCACGGACCACGAGCCCCGGGAACTCACCGAGGAGGAACGACGGATCAAGGACCTCGAAGCCCAAGTCGATCGACTCGACTCCCACGTCGACCGCCTCGAGAACCGGCTCCAGCAGCGCGACGAGCGCATCGAGGAGCTCGAGGGAAAACTCGCGGAGAGCCGCAGCGAGGAGCGCCGCGAGGTCCGGAGAAACCGGGAGGTGACCCGCCTCGAGCGCAGAGTGAACGCCGTCGAGGACGAACGCGACGAGGCCCGCGAGGAGGTCGAGGCGTTGGAACGGAAGGTCGAGCGGATGAAGGAACTCTGGAAGCTCGATCACTCGAACTTCGCGGACGTCTCCGAGGAGCGTGCGGGCCTCGTCCCGGTGAAGGTCGTCGAGAAGTTCACCAACGAGGCGATCCGGGCCGCGGACGAGGCGTACGGCATCGCCTCCGACGACGTGGTCTACCTACGGGACGCCAGTGGCGCCGGGCGCTCGACCGCCGAACTCCTCGCGGAGTTCGATCCCCGAATCGTGCTGAAGGAGGGCGGGCTCTCGGAGATGGCCGACGCCATCCTCTTCGACCGGGAGGTGCCGGTCGCCCCCGCCGACGACGTCGCGATGCAGGAGGTCGACGAACTCGCCGTCGCCCGCGAGGAGGAAGTCGAGGCGGCGATCGAGGAGTGGCGCGATCGGGCCGAGGACAGGGAGAAAGCACGGAAGGCCTCGATGGTCGATCGGCTCATCAGCGAACACCGCGCGGGCGACAACGAGGCCTGACCTGCTTACTGCATTCCCCAGGCTCCAAGCAGCGAGTTGAGCAGTCCCTTCACGACGAGGCCCAGCCCCGCGATGGCGAGCGCGATCCCCGCCGCGACGATCAGGTTCGCGTAGGCGACGAGCGCGATCCCGACGAGGACGAGCGCCAGCCCGGCGATCCCGACGGCCCCGAGTTTGTCGAACATGTCCCTGGAAACCCCCCTCCGATCCATCAACCTTACGACATGGCGGCCTCGGAGCTCAGAACTCGATCCCGATGTCGCCATCGCCGGAGTCGTTATCATCGTCCCCGTCGCTCGAGTCGTCGCCTCCGTCATCCCCGTCGTCATCGAAGCCCGGACCGTCGGAGTCACTCGAGAGGCCATCGCCGCCGTCATCGCTCCCGTCGGCCGGTCCCCCGTCGTTCTCGTTTCGACCGTCGCCCGCTCCGTTCCCCTGGCTTCCGGGACCGGCCCCGTCGCCGGCCGTGGGTCCGTCCTCGTCGTCCGCTTCGCCGTCGTCCGCGTCGTCGAACAGGGACCCGAGGTCGTCGTCCGCTCCGCTGTCGTCCGTTCCGCCGTCACCGTCCTCGCCGTCGCTTGAGGGATCGCTCGCCGGGGTCCCGTCGCCGTCCTCGTCGCCGAACGACTCGTCGTCGCTGCTGTCGGTCGCGTCGTCCGCACCTGCGTCCTCGTCGTTCGCCTCGCTCCCGTCGCCCTCCCCGTCAGCGCCGTCGGCCGACCGACCGTCCGCGGGCCGGTCGGGTCCGTCGTCTCCGGGTTCGTCGTCCTGGCTCTCGCCCTCGTCGGTCGGCGTGTCGCCTCCCGTCCCCTCCCCAGTCCCCTCGGAGTCGGCGTCGCCCGACTCCTCTCCGTCACCCGCGGTCTCCGGGGAGCCGTCGCTCCTCGCGTCGGCCCCGTTCGCGCCACCCCCATCGTCGGTGGCCGTTGCCGGCTCCCCGCCCTCGAGTTCCGGGCCACTCCCCGCCGGGTCGTCGTCGGAGCCGACGAGGGCGTCCACTACGAGTGGGCCGCCGACCGTGAGGATCGTACCGAGGACGAAGACGCCGATTCCGGCGGCGACGAGCCCCGACTGGAGGTCGAGGTCCCGAACCTCCTCCCAGGGCGGGCGCGAAGCGTCCCCGGGGTCCGGTCGCTCCCGGTCGTGGCTCGATCCGTCCTCTCCGTCGGTCCCGTTCATCGTGGGTCGGAGTCCGCTTCCCGCCGATCGCCGGCGTAGCGGTCGTTGGCCCAAGTACGGGGTCCGTGGGTTATTATACTGGCGCTAAACGCCCGCTTCGTCCGTCGTGCCCGGGAACAGCGACGGTGTCGGCAGCGAGGGAACGACGCCCGAACCCCGCGGGAAGGATCTCCGGGAGGGAACCGGGAGACTCCGTTCCGCCGGTTAGCCCCCACATAAATTCCATACGATAGGGAATGTATTTATGCAGGGAGCCTCGAACGGGGAACCATGTTGGCCGAGTTGACCGGCTTCCAGCGAGATTTGTTGTTCGTCCTCTGTGGGATGGACACGCCGAGCGGAAGCGAGATCATGCGCGAGGTCGAACAGTCCCAGGATCGGTCGGTGCTCCACGGCCGGCTCTACTCGAACCTGGACGAACTCGTCGAGGCGGGGTTCGTCGAGAAGGGGGAACTCGACGGGCGGACGAACTACTACTCGCTGACCGAGGCGGGCTACGAGCGGCTCCGGGCCCGCCACGAGTGGGAAGGGGGATACCTCGAGGCGCGCTCGGGGGAGACGGACGCCGAGTAGCTCCTACCCCTCCGTCCGCACCGCGACCTCCGACTCGCTGGCCTCCCACTCCTCGCGGGAGACGGTGTAGCGATGGCAGTCTTCGGGCTCGCCGTCGATGACGACGAAGTTCCGTACCAGTCCCTCGCGGCGGCCACCGTGGGCCTCGACGTACTTCTCGATGGCGCGGTTCGAGCGGTCGTTGTCCGCGTCCGCGGTGACCGCCACGCAGTCGAGGTCGAGGCGGTCAAACGCCACCGCCATGAACGCGGCGGCGCGCTCGCCGGAGTACCCCCGGCCCCAGAACCGTTTCCGGAGCCAGGTGCCGAGCGTCATCGTCCGCCGATCCCAGTCGACGCCGAAGCCGGCCATCCCGGCGATCTCGCCGGCGCCCTCCTCGCCCTCGCGGGGGTAGACCATGTAGGACGCCCGTTCGTTCTCCTCGCGACCCTCGTCGACGCGCTCCAGAAAGTCAACGGTCTCCTTTGGCGTACTGTGGGGCTCCCAGGTGACGTACTCGGTGACCTCGTCTATCCCCGGGTCCGACGAACAGATCTCGTAGAACTCGAGGACGTCGACCGTCTCGGGGTCGGCGGCCTCGAGGCGCAGTCGGTCGGTCTCGATCGTCTCGGGGAACAGATCCATGGGTCCTCCGACGGACGGTCGCACAAAAGCGTTGTCGCGGGTGTGGGAAGCGTGGCCGTAGGTCACTCGCGCTCGGCGACCGCGCGTTTCAGCGAGAGGACGGTTCGCTCGAACCCACAGACCAGTTCGTCGTCGCCGTTGAACGCCTCGACGCGCATCGTGACGACCCCGCGCTCGCCGTCGCTGGTCTCGCGCTTGTCGGTGACCGTCGAGCGCGCGCGGATCGTGTCGCCGTGGAACACGGGGTTTGGGTGTTCGACGCCGTCGTACGAGAGGTTCGCGACGATCGTCCCGTCGGTG
Source organism: Saliphagus sp. LR7 (assembly GCF_003344565.1). NCBI lineage: Archaea > Methanobacteriati > Methanobacteriota > Halobacteria > Halobacteriales > Natrialbaceae > Saliphagus > Saliphagus sp. LR7. Next base: position 61,012 of record NZ_QPND01000011.1, read on the forward strand.
GTCTCGGGGATCGAGAGCCCGACGGCCAGGCTCATCGTGTAGAGGCCGTTGACGACCCGCTCGCCGAACTCGGTGTCGGCAGCGAACTCCCGATCCAGGTGCAGAGGCTGCTGGTTCATCGTCATGTCACAGAACCGCTGGTTGTCGCCCTCACTTACCGTTCGGCGTTTCTCGTGGTCGATCGTCTCGCCGACGGTGAACTCCTCGAAGTAGCGTCCGGCCATATCCGGTGTAGCACCACGACCCCCAAAAACGCTCGCCGCCGGCCCCACGATTGACGGTGCCCCGGAGAGCAGTGAGGATATGGCCCGACGAAGCCTGCTCTTTACCCCCGGCGACCGTCCCGAGATGATGCGAACGGCCCTCGAGTCGGGGGCCGACGCCGTGATCTTCGACCTGGAGGACGCGGTCTCGCCCGACCGGAAGACCGCCGCGCGCGAGGCGGTGGGCGACCTGCTGGCCGACGCCGCAGATGCCGAAAGCGAGGTCTGCGTCCGCGTCGAGTCCGGGCGGGCGGCCGAGGATCTCGACGCGGTCCTCGGTCCGAACGCACGCCTCGACACGGTCGTCCTCCCGAAGGTCGCGGCGGCCGAGGACGTCGAGGCGGTCGCGGCGCTCTTGACGAACCGCGACTCGGCGGCGGGCGTGTTCGCGCTGATCGAGAGCGCCCGGGGAGTGCTTTCCGCCCACGAGATCGCCGCCCACGACCGGACGGAGGCGCTGATCTTCGGCGCCGAGGACCTCGCGGCCGACCTCGGGGCCTCCCGGAGCCGAGAGGGGACGGAGGTCCTCTATGCCCGCCAGCGGGTCGTGCTCGCCGCCGCCGCCTACGACCGGGACGCGATCGACACCGTCTTCACGGAGTTCGGGGACAGCGAGGGGCTTCGCGCGGAGACGGCACGGGCCCGCCGGCTGGGCTACGACGGAAAGCTCGCGATCCACCCCGACCAGATCGAGGCGATCCACGACGCCTTCCGGCCCGACCCCGAGGAAATCGAGTGGGCCGAGCGCGTCCTCGCGGCCGAACGGGAGGCCAAGGGAGGGGTGTTCGAGGCCGACGGCGAGATGATCGACGCGCCGCTTCTCTCCCGCGCCGAGCGGATCCTCGAGCTGGCGAGCGCGGAGTGACTCCGGCCCACGCCCGTCCACTCCTTTAGGGGGATTATATGCCGTTCGGGCACGAACCCCATGATTTACGGTGATGTTCGCCACACTTATCCCACGTTCGCCGAATCCACTAGGCATGTCTGCCGACGTGAACCCTTTCGAGAGCCTCCAGTCCCAGATCGACGAGGCCGCGGCCCACATGGACGTCGCCGACGACGTCGTCGAGCGGCTCAAACACCCCGAGCGGGTCCTCGAGACGAACCTGACCGTAGAGCGCGACGACGGTACCCTGGAGCGGTTCAAGGCCTTCCGCTCGCAGTTCAACGGTGACCGCGGCCCCTACAAGGGGGGCATCCGCTATCACCCACACGTCAGCCGCGAGGAGGTCAAGGCCCTCTCGGGGTGGATGGTCTACAAGTGTGCGATCGTGGACATCCCCTACGGCGGGGGGAAGGGTGGGATCGCGATCGACCCCGCGGAGTACAGCGAGACCGAACTTGAGCGCGTCACCCGCGCGTTCGCGGCCGAACTCCGCCCGCTGATCGGCGAGGACCGGGACGTGCCCGCACCCGACGTCAACACGGGCCAACGGGAGATGAACTGGATCAAGGACACCTACGAGACCCTCGAGAACACGACGGCGCCGGGAGTCGTCACCGGGAAGTCGCTCTCGAGTGGCGGCAGCGAGGGCCGCGTCGAGGCGACCGGCCGCTCGACGGTGATCGCCGCACACGAGGCCCTGGAGTACCTCGGCCGGGAGATCGAGGGCGCGACGGTCGCCGTCCAGGGTTACGGCAACGCGGGCTCGATCGCCGCCCGACTGGCCGACGAACGGGGCGCGCGCGTGGTCGCCGTCTCGGACTCCAGCGGCGGGATCCGAAGCGACGACCGCCTCGACCCGCGGGCCGTCAAGTCCCACAAGGAGGAAACCGGCAGCGTCGTCGGCTACCCCGACGCCGACAGCGAACTCACCAACGAGGAACTCCTCACGGCCGACGTCGACGTCCTGATCCCCGCGGCCCTGGAGAACGCCATCGACGGCGACCTCGCCGAGGACGTCGAGGCCGACCTGATCGTCGAGGCCGCCAACGGGCCGCTGACGCCGCGGGCCGACGACGTCCTTGCCGAGAGCGAGGTGACGGTCGTTCCCGACATCCTCGCGAACTCGGGCGGCGTCACCGTCTCCTACTTCGAGTGGGTCCAGAACCGCCAACGTTTCCACTGGTCCGAAGAGCGTGTCAACGACGAGCTCGAGACGATGGTCGTCGACGCCTTCGACGCCCTGACCGACGCCTACGAGAACCACGGCGCCGAGGACTTCCGGACCGCGGCCTACGTCGTCGCCGTCCAGCGGGTTGTAGACGCCTACGAGGAGTCCGGTACCTTCCCCGGCGCGTAGCGACCGGGCGACAGCCTTTTGTTCCGGCGGGGAATCCCGGAGAGCGTCGTCAATGCTCCTCGAACGGCTCTCCGTCTACCGCGACCGCGTCCGGAGAGCGTTCACGGCCGCCCTGGAGGAAGAACACACCGACCGGGAGATCGCCGCGAGCTTCGCCCTCGGAACCTTCATCACCGCGATGCCAACCGGCGGGCTCGGCCTCGGACTGTTCGTCGTTCTCGCCTATTACCTCGAGTGGGTCAGCAAGACCGCCATCTTCGCCTCCGCAGTCGTCCTCAACCCCCTGGTCAAGCCGGTGGTTTACGTCGCCAGCTACCAGCTCGGTGCCCTCGCCTTCGGCACCGAACCGGTCGCCGTCTTCGACCGGCCGCTCGCCGACGCCGCGGTGACCGCCGTCCAGCTTCTCGTGCTGGGCAACCTCGTGATCGCCCTCGTCCTCGCGGCCGCGGGCTACGCCCTCTCCCTGCGGATCGCCCGCGAACACCGCCGTCGCCGGGAGACGGGACGACCGCTCTCCCCGGCCGCGGCGGTTTCCTCGTTCGTGGATCGGCTACGGCGGTAGTTAGAGCCCGAGTTCCCGCCCGATGACGAGGTGCTGGATCTCGCTGGTTCCCTCGCCGATCTCCATCAGCTTCGCGTCGCGGTAGAACCGCTGGGGCGCGAAGTCGGTGGTGTAGCCGTACCCACCCAGGACCTGGACGGCGTCCTCTGCGACCTCGCGGGCCGCCTCGCTGGCGTCGAGTTTCGCCAGCGCTGACTCGCGAGTAACGGGGTCGCCCTGGTCGTAGCGCCAGGCCGCCCGATGGGTCAAGAGGCGCGCGCGCTCGGTCTTTCGATGCATGTCCACGACCATGTCCCGGACGGCGTCGAACTCCGAGATCGGCTGGCCGAACTGCTCGCGCTCGGTGCTGTAGTCGCGGGCGGCCTCGTAGGCACCCTGGGCGAGCCCCGTCGAGAGCGCCGCGATCGAGATCCGCCCGCCGTCGAGAGTTCGCTTGGTCTGCTCCCAGCCCTCACCCTCTTCGCCGAGCAGTCGGTTCTCGGGGAGCCGGACCCCGTCGAGCTGGATCTCACAGGTCGGCGAGGCGTTAAGCCCCATCTTCTCCCAGATCGTCGTGACCTCGAAGCCGTCGTCGTCGGGATCGACGATGAACGTCGAGATCCCATCGTAGCCCGCCTCGGGGTCCGTGACGGCCTTCACCAGTATCGATCCGGCCTCGGAGGCGTTCGTGATGAACTGCTTTGTACCATTCAGCACCCACTCGTCGCCCTCCTGTCGGGCAGTCGTGGACATGTTCGAGGCGTCGGACCCGCTCTCGGGTTCGGTCAGCGCCCAGCCGCCCACGTACTCGCCCTCGGCGAGCGGCCGGAGCCACTCCTCTTTCTGCTCTCGCGTCCCGAAGAGCTCGATCGGTTTCGAGGCCAGCGAGACGTGGGCGGCGTAGGAGAGCCCGATCGAGCCCGATACCCGGCCGAGTTCCTCGGTGATGACGGCGTACATGAGCTGGTCGCCGCCCAACCCCCCGAACTCCTCGCTTACCGGGACGCCCATCACGTCGAGGTCGGCGAGCTGGTCGAAGACCTCCTCGGGGTAGCGGTGGTCGTCCTCGATCTCCTGGGCGATCGGGGCGATCTCGGCCTCACAGAACTCCCGGACGGTCTCCCGGATCATCCGGTGTTCGTCGGGCACGTCGAAGTCCATGGTCGTTCGTTACCGACGAGGGGAATAAACGCACCGTCCTGTCGCTGGCGGGTTGCCGTCGTGGTGCCGTCGGGATCAATGCCCCAGAAGTTCACCAGCCATCCGGCAGACTGTCCGCTCGTCCAGTCCGGGACACATTTACCGCGTGGTTGCTAGGCGTCTACACATGGACCTCCGCCAGCTCGCCCGGGGCACCGTCGAGTGGGGCCGGATCGAGCGGGTGGTCCGAACTCTCGCCGAGCGCTACGGCCGCGAGGAGGTCCGCGTCGAGTTCGTAGAGAGCGACAACTGGCTCTCGACGCCGCTGGTGATCGACGAGGAGTGGTTCGTCAAGATCGTCTCCCGCCAGAACGCCCTCGTCCACGGCCTGCTCACTACGGGGCGGAACGTCGGCGCCTTCTCGTCGGGGACGGAGGGCTTCTTCGACCGGTTCGACACCCCACTCCAGATGGTCGAACACGAGCACGAGGCCACCGAGCGGATGCGCGAGATCGGACTCAACGCGCCCCGGCCCGTCGACGCCTTCGAGGTCAACGGGCTCGGGGTCCTCGTCCTCGAGTACCTCCCCGCCTTCGAGACGTTCGATGACCTTCCCGACGACGAGGTCCGCGAGCGCGCGCCCGACCTCTTTTCGATGCTCGCCGCGCTCCACGACCACGGCCTCGCCCACGGCGATCTCCGCGCGGAGAACGTCCTGATCCGCGACGACGAGATCTACTTCATCGACGCGACCCGCCTCCAGGCGGGCCGGGCCAGAGAGACGCGGGCCTACGACCTCGCGTGTGCCCTCGCGGTGCTCGAGCCCCGACTGGGCGCCCGGGAGGCGGTCGCGGTCGCCTACGGGACCTACGGGTCCGAGGACTTACTCGCCGCCCGGGAGTTCCTCGATTTCGTCCGGCTGCGCCCCGACCACGAGTTCGACTCGACGCGGCTCCGCAGCGAACTCGAGAAGGTCGCCGACCTCGGCGAGTAACCTCCGGCGCATAGCAGGCTTTTTCACGGCGCCCGGCGAGTATTGCCAGTAATGAGCGATCAGGGTTACGGCCACTACGTCGACGGCGAGTGGGTCGAGGGCGACGGCGAGAGCTTCGAGAGCAGGAATCCGGCGACCGGTGAGACGCTGGCGACGTTCGCCAGAGGCGACGAGAGCGAGGTCGACCGGGCGCTTTCGGCCGCCGACGACGCCTTCGCGGAGTGGCGCCGGCTGTCGTACATCGACCGCGCGGAGTACCTCTGGGAGATCTACCACGAGCTCCGGGACCGCCACGACGAACTCGGCGAGATCGTTACCAAGGAGTGCGGGAAGGAACTCTCGGAGGGGAAAGCCGACGTCGCCGAGGCCTGGCACATGGTCGAGTGGGCGGCTGGCAACGCCCGCCACCCCCACGGCGATGTCGTCCCCAGCGAGGTCGGTGCCAAGGACGCCTACATGCGCCGCAAGCCCCGGGGCGTCGTCGGCTGTATCACCCCCTGGAACTTCCCGGTCGCGATCCCCTTCTGGCACATGGCGATCTCGCTGGTCGAGGGCAACACCGTCGTCTGGAAGCCCGCCGAGCAGACCCCCTGGTGCGGTCAGATCATCGCCGAGATGTTCGAGGAGAGCGGGATTCCCGACGGCGTGTTCAACATGGTCCAGGGCTTCGGCGACGCCGGCGCGTCGATCGTCGAGGACGACCGCGTCGATACCGTCCTCTTTACCGGCTCGGCGGAGGTCGGCCAGGAGATCGCGAGTTCGGTCGGCGGCGAACCCGGCAAGCTCGCGGCCTGCGAGATGGGCGGCAAAAACGGGATCGTCATTACCGAAAAGGCCGACCTCGATATCGCCGTCCACTCGGCGATCATGTCCAGCTTCAAGACGACCGGCCAGCGCTGCGTTTCGAGCGAGCGCCTGATCGTTCACACCGACGTCTACGACGAGTTCAAAGAACGGTTCGTGGATCTCGCCGCCGACGTCACCGTCGGCGATCCCCTTACTGAGGAGTCGTTCATGGGCCCCGCGATCGAGGCCGACCACGTCGAGAAGATCGGTCGGCACAACGAGGTCGCCCGCGAGGAAGGTGCAGAGGTACTGGTCGATCGGTTCGACCTGGAGGGCGAGGACCTCGCCGGCGACGCCGATCGGGAGGAGGGCCACTGGGTCGGTCCGTTCGTCTACGAGATCGGCTACGATCCCGAACTTCGATGTCTCAAAGAGGAGTGTTTCGGTCCCCACGTCGCCCTGGTCGAGTACGAGGGGGACATCGAGCGGGCCGTCGAGATCCACAACGACACGCCCTACGGGCTGGCGGGCGCGATCATTAGCGAGGACTACCGCCAGATCAACCACTTCCGGGACTACGCCGAGGTCGGCCTCTCATACGGCAACCTCCCCTGTATCGGCGCGGAGGTCCAGCTTCCCTTCGGCGGCGTCAAGAACTCGGGCAACGGCTATCCGAGCGCCCGGGAGGCGATCGAAGCAGTAACGGAACGGACCGCCTGGACGCTCAACAACTCGAAGGAGATCGAGATGGCCCAGGGGCTGTCGGCGGACATCAGGACGGGCGGGACCGACGAGGACTGAGACGGCGCCGCTCGATCAGCGGACGCCGAGAGGACTCGAGCGGTCGCACTCGACGGGCCGACTACGACGACCCGTCCCCGTCGAGCACCGCCTCCCTCGCCTCTGAAGTGAGGTTCGACGACACCGCACGGTCGTTCTCGAACTCCCCGAGGACGAACTTCGAGGACGTCTCGTTGACGCCGTCGATCGCGACGATCCGGTCGATGAGGTCATTCAACTGATCGCGCGTCTGGACGCGGCTCACGGCGACGAAATCGACGTCGCCCATGGTGTAGTAGACCTGCTCGACGCCGGAGAGCGCGAGCAGGTTCTCGCCGATGTCCTCGGAGTACCCCCGTTCGTGGGCCACCATGACGTCGGTGATCGCGGTCAGTTCCAGTCCGAGCGCCAGGGGATCGACGTCGGCCGTGATCCCCTGGATGACACCCTCCTCTTTGAGCTTGTTCAGCCGGTAGTGGACCGCGGACTTCGAGAGGTCGAGCTCGTCGGCGATCGTCTCCAAATTGACGTCGAAGTCGGCTTCAACCTGCTCGAGCAGCGCGAGGTCCGTCTCGTCGAGATCGGGGGCCGTGCGACGGGAATCGCTCATGGCCCCTAGTCGAGGGTACCGGACCATGAACCACTCGGCTCTCACCGTCGGCGCTCCCCGATGGCGATCGGCCCGTTCAGTCGTCCATCGCGTCGTCGGAGACGTCGAGACCTGCGTCGAGGGCCTCGACGGCCTCGTCGACGTCGTCCTCGGTGATCGAAAGCGGCGGAGCGAGGATCAGCGTGTTGATCATGTTCGCGACGTAGGTGCCGTGGTCGCCCGCGGTCGCGGCCACCTCGTCGACGACGGTGGTACCGGGGGAGATCTTGTCCTCGCGTTCGCCGAAGGGGACGCGCTCGTCGGCGCGTTTCGTGAGTTCGATCCCCCGGAACAGGCCGACCCCGCGCGTCTCGCCCACGCTCGGGTGAGCCTCGTCGAGTTCGTCGAGTCGGTCGCCGAGGTAGGCACCGATCTCGCCGGCCCGCTCGATCAGGTTCTCCTCGCGGTAGGTCTCGATCGCCGCGAGGCCAGCCGCGACCGCGACCGGGTGGCCCGAGTAGGTGTGGCCGTGACAGAACATCTCCTCCTCGAAGTGGTCGGCGATCTCGGGGGTGACGATCGTCGCGCCCAGGGGCTGGTAGGCTCCCGTGAGTCCCTTCGCCATCGTCATGATGTCGGGGGTGACCCCGAAGACGTCACAGCCGAACCACTCGCCCGTGCGCCCGAACCCGCTCATCACCTCGTCACAGATCAGGAGCGCGCCGTGGTCGTGGGCGATCTCCTTGAGTCGGGGCAAGTACTCGTCCGGCGGCACCAGAATGCCGTTCGAGCCAACGATCGGCTCGACGACCACCGCGGCGACCGTATCGCCCTCGAGGGTGAGCATCTCGTCGATGTACTCGAGGCTCTCCATGGGGTCGAGCGTCGAGCCGTAGGCGTAGGGATCGGGGGCCTTGATCGTTCCCGGCACCCCCGGCTCGGCCATCAGCCGCCGGGGGTCGCCGGTGACGCTGATCGACCCGTGGGTCGCGCCGTGGTAGGAGCGATAGCGCGAGATGATCTTCTGTTTGCCCGTGTAGAATCGTGCGATCTTGACCGCGGCCTCGACGGCCTCGGTGCCGCTGGTCGAGAAGAACGTCTTCGTGAGATCGCCCGGCGTGATCTCGGCGAGTTCGCGCCCCAGTTCCGACCGCGCCTCGGTGGTGTACCCCGGCGAGACGAAGGGGACGTCCCGGATCTGTTCGGCGACCCGGTCGGCGACCCGATCTGCGGAGTGGCCCAGGTTCGAGCACATGAGCTGGCCCGAGAGGTCGATGTACTCCTCCCCGTCGGCAGTCGTGAACCTGACGCCGCTGGCGTCGACGACCTGCGTGGGATCGACTTCCTTCTGATAGGACCACGTGCCGAAGACGTGCTCGCGGTCGGTCCGCTCTACCTCGTTGGCGCCCTCCGTGGCTGATTCCTGGTCGCTCATACGTCCCCCCTACTCAGCACTCTCTGATTAGTCTTTGGCTCAAATCCGGAAGTGGCGGACGAAGGACGACCGCCAGCGGAATAACGGAACAGAAGTCGACGATTCGGACGTTTAGATGAATTTCGTCGCAAAGACTTAAGGCCGAGAGCACGCATGCACGGGTATCGCATGCAACTCGATACGACCCCGCCGTGGGACGACGTACGGAACTACATCGACGGCGACTGGCGCGCGCCCTCCGAGGAGGGGCTCGACGTCGTCAACCCGACGACCGGCGAGACGATCTCCTACGTCGGCTTCAGCTCCGACGAGGAGGTCGACGAGGCCGTCCGGGCCGGACAGGCGGCGTTCGAGGAGTGGCGGAAGACACCCGTCGAGGAGCGGATCCAGCCGCTGTTCGCGCTCAAGGAGCTCCTCGAGGAACACCACGACGACCTCGCGCGGGTTCTCGTCCAGGAGCACGGCAAGACGCTCGCCGAGGCCAGGGGCGAACTCCGGCGCGGGATCGAGAACGTCGAGGTCGCCTGCGGGATCCCCTCGATGATGCAGGCGGGCCACCTTCCCAACGCCGCTCCCGAGATCGACGAGACCGCGGTCCGGAAACCGCTGGGCGTGTTCGCGGCGATCACCCCCTTCAACTTCCCCGGAATGATCCCGCTGTGGTTCCTTCCTTACGCCGTCGCGACGGGCAACTCCTTCGTCCTCAAACCCAGCGAACAGGACCCCGTGGTGGCCCAGCGACTGTTCGAGCTCATGGAGGAAGCCGGGTTCCCGGACGGCGTGGTTCAGCTCGTCAACGGCGGCGTCGACACCGTCAACGCCCTGCTCGACCACGAGGGGATCGAGGGGGCTTCCTTCGTCGGCTCGACGCCCGTCGCACGCACCATCTACGAGCGGGCGGCCAAAAGCGGCAAGCGCGTCCAGGCTCAAGGTGGAGCGAAGAACCACGTCATCGTGACCGAGAGCGCCGATCTCGACTTTGCCGCCGAGAAGACGGTCTCCTCGGCGTGTGCGTGTGCGGGCGAGCGGTGTCTCGCGAACGACGTCGTCGTCGTCGACGAATCGGTCTACGACGAGTTCGCCCAGCGGGTCGTGGACGTAGCGAAGAACCAGACGGTCGGCGACGGACTCGACGAGGACACTGACATCGGCGCGCTGATCAGCGCCGACCACGAGTCGAACGTCCGCGACATGATCGCGACGGGCGTCGACGAGGGGGCCGAACTCCTCGTCGACGGCCGCGACGTCGAGGTCGAGGAGCGTCCCGACGGCAACTTCCTCGGCCCGACCGTCTTCGGCGACCTCGACCCCGAGATGACCCTCGCGCGCGAGGAGACGTTCGGCCCGGTGCTCGGCCTCCTGCCGGTCGCCGACGTCGAGGAGGCCATCGACGTCTTGAACCGGAGCGACTTCGGCAACGCCGCGAGCCTGTTTACGGCGAGCGGTGCGGATGCCCGGAAGGTCCGCCACGAGGCCGACGTCGGTAACCTGGGGGTCAACGCCGGCACCGCCGCCCCGATGGCGTTCTTCCACTTCGGCGGCTGGAAGGATTCCTTCTTCGGGGACCTCCACGCCCAGGGCGACGACATGATCCGGTTCTACACGGACGAGATGGTCTACATCGAGCGCTGGCCCGACGCCTGAGCCCGAACGGCCCGTTCGACCCGCCAGCACCGACCGGCCGACGTCGGTTCGAGCGGCGACTATCGAATTAATTCGAGTTATTCCGAAGAACAGTGAACGTTCGACCATCAATTAGCGGAACCGATAGACATATTGGGAACGGACGAGTCGTGTGGTCGTATGCCACTCGAGGAGTTCGCGATCACGTTCAAAGGAGATATCTCGCCCGAGCGGACGGTGGCGCTCGCGGGGCTCGCGGAGGACGCGGGGTTCGACTACGGCTGGTTCTACGACTCGCACGTCCTCTGGAAGGATCCCTACCCGCAGATGACACAGCTGCTGGAGAACACCGACCGGATGAAGACGGGGACGCTCGTCACCAATCCCAAAGTACGGGACGTCTCGGTGACCGCGAGCTCCTTTGCGGGACTGAACCAGCTCTCGGGCGGCCGCGCGGAGCTGGGCATCGGCCGCGGCGACAGCTCGCTCCGGATGCTCGGCGAGGAGCCCGTGCCCTGGCACGAGTTCGAGGAGCAGGTGGACTACATCCGCGAGCTCCACCGTGGCGAGGCGATCGAGCACCCTGACACCGGCCGGGAGATCGAACTCACGTGGACCGACACCGAGCTCGTGACCTGGGTGGCCGCCTACGGCCCGAAGATGCTCGAGCTCGCGGGCAGGATCGCCGACGGCGTGATCCTCCAGATCTCCGATCCCTATCTCGTGGGCTGGTTCGTCGACCAGATCCGCGAGGGCGCGCGCAAACACGGCCGGGACCCCGACGAGATCAGGGTGATGTCGTGTGCGCCGGTCTGGCTCAGCGAGGACGAAGAGGAGGCCCGCGACAGGCTCCGGTGGTTCCTCGCGATGGTCGGCAACCACGTCGCCGACCTCGTCGACACCCACCACAAGGGCGACCAGCTCCCCGAGGAGCTGACGAACTACATCGAGGGCCGGAAAGGCGAGGGCGCCGAGGGCGGCTACGACTACACCGAACACGCAGAACAGGACGCGGATCATTTAGAGTGGATCCCCGACCCGATGATCGACCGCTTCTGTGTCCTCGGTACGCCCGAGGAGCACGTCGCGAAGCTCGAAGAGCTCGAGGATCGGGGCGTCGATCAGTTCAACGTCTATCTCATGTCGGGCGAGGAGGCCAGACACGTCGAGACCTACGGGCGGGAGGTGATCCCGGCGTTCACCGACGGGAAACAGTACGCCGAGGCGGGTATCGACTCGTAAGCGGTGGGCACGGGTCCGCGCTCGTCGCCGACAGCGAGGTTCCGCGTCCGCGCCCCGGTAGGAGTCCGCCCGGAATCCGATACCGGACGCTCGCGCCGCCCCGGTGTGCATAGATCCAACTACGTTCCAAAAAACGGGCCGAACATCGAAACAATCTTCGTATAGATTTCGGAATGTCGAAAACAACCCGAACATCTAAGTCAGTCTCCCGACGTTGTTCACAGCGTAATGTTCGCACACCGACTGACTGACGTTTCATCCGACCGATCGGGGCCCGCCCATGGCTGAGGGCGGCGATGCACCCGCCGGGTCGGCCGACGACGAGAGCATGGTGCTGTACGGGGTCGACGACAAGCCACCGCTGGGGCAGTCGATCCTGCTCGGCGTCCAACACTGGATGACGATGGTCGGCTCGACGATCGCGATCCCGCTTGTGCTCTCGGGGTCGCTCGGGTTCGACGCCGCCCAGACCGCACAGCTCGTCGGGACCTTCTTCGTGGTCTCGGGGGTCGCCACGCTCGCACAGACCACGGTCGGAAACCGGTATCCGATCGTCCAGGGCGGGACGTTCTCGATGCTCGGGCCGGCGATCGCCATCATCGGCGTACTCGCGACCAGCGACGCTTCGTCGACGGTGATGATGCGCGAGCTCCAGGGGGCGATCATCGTCGCCGGGCTCGTCGAGGTCGCCATCGGCTACTTCGGGCTCTTCGGCCGCCTGAAGAAGTACATGGGGCCGATCGTGATCGCGGTCGTGATCAGTCTCATCGGGCTGGCGCTGCTCAGCGTCGGACAGATCACCTCCGCGACCCAGAACTGGTATCTCGCGGGGCTGACCCTCGCGTTGATCGTGTTGTTCTCCCAGTACCTCAACGCGCGCTCGAAGGTGTTCAAGCTGTTTCCCGTGCTCCTCGGACTTGGGGCCGCCTACCTGATCGCGGTCGTGGTTTCGGTGGCCGGCATCGCGAACGTCGTCGACCTGAGTCCGGTGGCGTCGGCACCCCCGGTCCGCGGGATCGTCCCCTTCCAGTGGGGGATGCCGCTGTTCACCGGATCGTTCATCGTCGGGATGCTCGCCGGCATGCTCGCCTCGGCGATCGAGAGCTTCGGCGACTACCACTCGGTCGCCCGGATGGCCGGAGAGGGTGCTCCGAACAAGAAGCGGATCAACCACGGCCTCGGGATGGAGGGGATCGGCAACGTCTTCGCCGGGATCATGGGTACCGGCAACGGCTCGACCTCGTATACCGAGAACGTCGGCGCGATCGGAATTACGGGCGTGGCCTCGCGCTACGTCGTCCAGATCGGTGCCGTCGTCATGATCATCGTCGGCTACGTGGGCTACTTCGGGGCGTTCGTGACGACGATCCCCGACCCGATCGTCGGCGGACTGTTCCTCGCGATGTTCGCCCAGATCGTCGGCGTCGGCCTCTCACAGCTCCAGCACGTCGACATGAACCAAAACCGGAACGTGTTCGTCGTCGGCTTCGGGCTGTTCGCCGGCCTCTCGATTCCCCAGTACGTCGCGAACGTCCAGGCTTCCGACGTCTCCTTCGAGGCCGGGCTCGCGGGCGTTCCGGTGTTGGGGTCCGTTCTCGGCATCCCCGAGGTCGCGAGCACCATCTCGATCGTGCTGGGAACCGAGATCGCCGTCGGCGGCATCGCGGCGTTCGTCCTCGACAACACGATCCCCGGGACCAAAGAGGAACGCGGCCTCACCGCCTGGGAGGAGATCACCGAGGACGAGACCGCCTTCGAGCCGTTCCACGAACGGTACCTCTCGGACGACGGCTCCGCCGACAGGACCGTGGGTGACGACTGATGGCCCACGCCCGCGAGGCGACGACAGCGGCCGGATCGCCGCCGAGTTCGGGGGGCGACGCCGGAACCTCGATCACGAAGACGTCGCTGCGGACGGGGGGATGGCTCGGGTACGACGAGGACGCCCTCTACGTCGCCCGCGACGATCGGATCAAACTCCGCGGGGAGGACGTCACGCGGATCACGCTTCGAGTCGTCGAGTGGGACCTGGTGGTGATGAGCCTCCTGCTCGTCGGCGTCGGCGGCTACGTCTCGATGACGGGCAACACCCTTGTGGGGATCGGGTTCGCCGTCGTCGGGGCACTGAGCCTCTATCGGACCTACCGCAAGCGCTACGAGCTCGAGATCCGCGTCGAGGGCGGGAAGTCGGTGACGGTCTACCCCGCCCATCCGAAGCGGTGTCACGAACGCCTCGCCGGACACCTCGACTGACCGTCCCCTGTTCGGCCGAGGGGGTCACCGCGCGATCCCGCTGGATAATCGACTGGAAATAAACGGTAAATACGGGCGTTTCATCGGACATCGTTCGATGTAGTGTGAATAACGGGCCAATCAGTTCTACACTCTGGACAAAACTTAAGACACTGGTGTCCGTCGTACGGTCATGCGACTCGAGGTCGACGAGGAGCGCCTCATCGAGACGATGGAAGAACAGGCCGAGATCGGCGCCACCGACGACGGCGGTCTCCACCGACTGACGCTGTCGGACGACGACGAGCGGATCAGAGACTGGCTCCGCGAGGAGATGGAGGAGTTGGGTCTCGACGTTCGGGTCGACGCGTTCGGGAATATGTTCGGTCGGCGCGAGGGCACCGAGGACCTCGATACCGTCCTCCTGGGCTCGCATCTGGACTCCCAGCCCTACGGCGGGATCTACGACGGCGCGCTCGGCGTCGTCGCCGCACTCGAGTTCGTCCGCGGGCTCGAGGAGGAGGGCATCGAGACCGCCCACCCCGTGGAGGTCGTCAACTGGACCAACGAGGAGGGCTCGCGCTACCAGCCCGCGATGCAGGGAAGCGGCGTCTGGGCAGGCGTCCACGACATCGACGAACAGTACGACCAGACCGACGAGGACGGCAACAGGTTCGAGGACGAACTCGAGCGCATCGGCTACAAGGGCGACGTTCCCGCGGAACCGACCGAGGAGTACGAGGCGTATCTCGAACTCCACATCGAGCAGGGACCGTATCTGGAGGAGGGCGACCACGACGTCGGCGTCGTCACCGGGATCGTCGGCTTCACCTGGGGCGCGATCACGTACCACGGCGAGGCAGACCACACGGGGCCGACGCCGATGGAGTATCGAAGCGACGCGTTAGTCGCCGCCGCCGACGTCATCACCCAGATCCGGCGGATTCCGGGCACGCTCGGCGAGCGGACCGTCGGCTCGACGGGCTACATCGACGCGAAGCCGAACTCGATCAACATCATCCCCGGCGAGGTCACGTTCACGTGGGGCTTTCGGGACCCCGACGACGAGATCGTCGAGGAGGCCTACCAGCGGGTGCTCGCCGAGGCGGAGGCCGCCGCCGAGCGCGAGGGCGTCGACTGGGAGTGGGAGGAACGGATGCGTGCGCCCGCCGTCGAGTTCGCCGATCAGTGTGTCGAGGCGGTCGCGGGTGCGGCCGACGACGCGGGCTACGACGCCAGACGGATCTTCAGCGGCGCGGGCCACGACGCGACCCACATGACCGAACACATGGACACCGGGATGGTGTTCGCGGTCAGCGAGAACGGCAAGAGCCACAGCGAGTCCGAATACACGAGCTGGGAGGACTGCCACGCCGCCGTCACCACCTACGTCAACGCGGCCTACGAGCTCGCGACGGAGGACCGATGACGACGTTCGACCGCGTCGGGATCTGGAACTGGGAGCGTCCCGACATCGAGGAGGAACTCCACTATGCCCAGTACGCAGAGGAGCAGGGTCTGGACTCCGTCTGGCAGGGCGAGTCCCGGCTCGTGCGCGACGCGATGACCGTGATGGGCGCCTACACCCAGGTCACCGACGAGATCGACATCGCGCCGGGCGTGACGAACTGCTACACCAGAAACGTCGCTCTGATGGCCCAGACGTTCTCGACGCTCGACGAGCTTTCCGGAGGGCGGATGAAACTCGGGATCGGCGCGTGGTGGGACCCGCTCGCGAGCAACGTCGGGATCGAGAGGGAGAAACCCCTCCGGCGGATGTGGGAGTACTGCACCGTCGTCAAGCGCCTGCTCGACCTCGAGAACGTCACCTACGAGGGCGAGACGCTCTCGGTCTCCGACATCGAACTCGACCTGGTGCGCTCGAACGCCGACGCCCGCGACGTCCCGATCTACGTCGGCGCGACCGGACCGACGATGCACGAACTCACGGGCGAACTCGTCGGCCTCGGGATCTGTGGCGGGGTGTTCATGAACTACCTCATTCCCCCGGAGCACAACGAGGAAGGCGTCGAGCGCCTCGAGCGGGGCGTCGAGAAACAGGGCGGCACCCTCGCGGACGTCGACCGGCCACAGCTCATCGCGGTCTCGATGGACGAGGACTACGAGACCGCCGTCGACAACGCTCGCCACCTCGTCACCCAGTACATCGGCCAGCAGCCCCACATCCGGAAGGCCTGTGGTATCGACCCCGAACGCGGCGAGGAGATCAAGGAGGAACTCGGAAGCTGGCCGGCGAGCGAAGCGGACATCGAGCGGGCATCGCGGCTCGTCGACGACGAGATCGTGACGAACGTCGTCGCAGCGGGCACCCCCGAGGACGTCGTCTCCCGCGTCGGCGACTACTGCGAGGCGGGCTGTACGGAGCCGGTCGTCTACTCGCTCGGCGACAACGTCGAGGAGGTCATCGACGTCTTCGCGGCCCACAAGGCGTCCTGAGACGGTCAGCTCTCGGTACCCGGCAACTATTCGGCGGTCCGCGTGTGGCCGGCCGGCCCCCACTCGGGGACCTCGCGGGAGACGAACTCGCCGTGGCCGGGTTCGCCGACGATCTCGCCGTCCGCTGCGACCAACTCGCCTCTGACGAACGTCTTCGTCACCTTCCCCTGGAGTTCGCGACCCTCGTAGATCGAGAACTCCGAGACGGAGTGGTTGTCGGCGGGGTCGATCGTGTAGGTCTCCTCGGGGTCGAAGAGGACGACGTCGGCGTCGGTGCCGGGCTCGAGCGTCCCCTTCCCTTCGAGACCGAACGTCCGTGCTGGGTTCGTACACATCACTTCGACGACGAGCGCGGGATCGAGGCCGCGGCGGTTGACGGCCTCGTCGTAGAACACCGGCAAACTGACCTGGAGGGCGTTCGCGCCGAAGGCGCTGTCCCACCAGTTGTCGACCTCCTTCTGGTCGAGACGGTAGCCACAGTGGTCCGTCGAGACCACGTCGAGGGTTCCCGAGCGGATGTACTCGAACATCGCCTCGATGTCGTCGGGTTTCCTGATCGGCGGCGCGATCATCGGGAGGTTCCCCATCTCCTCGAAGACGCTGTCGTCGAGCGTACAGTAGTGCGTACAGGTCTCGGCTCTGATCTGACTGCCGTCCTCGCGGTAGGAGTCGATCACGTCGGCGGCCGCCCGACTCGAGGTGTGGATGCCGTAGTACTGGAGCCCCGTTTCTTTGGCCATCCGGACCGCGTCGTCGGCGGCCATCGCCTCGACGTAATCCGGCCGCGACTTCGGATACCACTCGGGGTCGCCCTTCCCTTCCTCCTTGAACCGGGCGGTGAGTTCCTCGACGACGGAGTCGTCCTCGGTGTGGAAGACGCCGACGGCGCCCTCCTCGGCGATGTGCTCCATCGCCCGGCGCATGAAGCCGTTCGAGAGACCGTGTTCGTAGGTCGTGAACATCTTGAACGAGGTGACGCCTGCATCGATCACGTCCGCGAGTTCGTCGAACACCGCCGGGTCCTCGCGGGTGATCGCGCCGTGGAGCCCGTAGTCGACGAGGGCATCGGCGCCCTTCTCGCGCTTTCGCTCGACGCCCTCGAGGAGCGTTCCCGGCTCGTCCCAGAGGCTCAGGTCGCCGTCCCAGGCCTGCCACGCGAAGTCGATGTACGTGGTCGTTCCGCCGGCGGCGGCGGCGCCCGTCGCCGTCTCGTAGCTATCAACCGAGAACATGTCGTCGACGTGGACGTGGACGTCGACCGCGCCTGGAATGACGAACTGGCCGGTCGCGTCGACGGTCTCCTCGGCGTCGGGGAGGTTTTCTGCGTCCCCGACGGCGACGATGCGTCCGTCGTCGATGGCAATGGCTCCCGACGCGGATCCCTCGGCCGTGACCAACGTCCCACCGGTAATGATGCGGTCGACTACCATGTTCAGTGAGCACGCGGCGGCCGCATAAGGATTGTGATTGGCGTACCCTCGGAGAGTAATCACTCCCGATCGGAGCCGAACGGGCCACGAGACACCAGTATCGTAACGGCCCGACCGATCGAACTTCCGATCTTCGAGAACGGCCGGCGGACGCGACGACCGGCGTCCGGTCGCGCTGCCTGCCCGACGGGATGACGACACGAACCTCCCCCGTCCCGGCGCTACAGGTCCAACTCTTCGCCGAACCGCCCGTCGAACGCGATCGACTCGAGGGGCTCGCGCTCCTTTCGGCCCTCGAGCTCCCGTGTGAGGTAGCCGAAGCCGAGGACGGCCGTCAGTTCGTACTCTCCGGGCACCGCGAGCACGTCGACGGCGTCCTCGCCGGTGGTGTACAGACACGAGCCAACCCACCTCCCGGGCGACCAGTTGCATGTGTGTCGCCGTGCGGCCGGCGTCGATCCCGTTGTAGGGATAGGTGGGATCGGTACAAATGGCGACCGCGAAGTCCCCGTTTCGACCGGCTCGTCGGCGAACTCCCAAAAGGGCGTTCGTGCCGCGGGAGCGAGGCACACTGCCTAAGGCCCCGGCAGGAGAAGGGGCGGCCATGACCGACGACTCCGAGACGGGGACGATCGGCTCGATCGACGTAGACCATCCCGAGCGCGTCGGCGTCGGCGTCACCCGCGGCGAAACCGAACGCTCGATCGGCCGCCCACGGGACTATCCCGACCGGGCCGACCTCTCGGTCGGGACGGTCGAGGGCAGGATCGGGCTGACGGTCGACACGATGGCCGGCGACCACGGCACGGGCCACGCCGACGTCGAACTCACCGTCGGGGAAGCCCGCGAACTCCGGGAGCTACTCGAGGAAGCCCTCGAGTCGGTCGAGGAGTGAGCGCTAGTGGCCCTCCCGGCGCATCCGCCAGAGTTCGTCGAGGGTGATGACCTCGACGCCGTCGGTGCCGTCGATATGCTCGAGGAGCTGGTCGTACTCGTCGCGGTCGACGGTGTTGTCGAGATCGAAGTCGTGGAAGTTGAGGACCGTACACTGGCCGTACGCGGCCGCGTGATCGACACACTGCCGGCAGATCTCGAGGTCGTAACCGATCGTCCGGGGGAGGACGAGAGGGTCGAAGCCGTGGACGGCGGTGAGGTTGACGTTCCCGGCCTGGTTGTAGCCGCCGGCGTAGTAGTAGTCCGAAACGATATCGAGGACGGTCGCGTCGAAGCTGTTGTGGGGGAAGGTGATGAAGTTCGCGCCCTCGAAACCGCTGTTGACCGCCCACTGTTTGTCCGTCTCGAGGGCCTCCCGGAGGTCGCCGGGGTCCATCTCGGCGAAGCGGGCGTGGGTGCCGTGGGCGACGATCTGGTCGCCCGCTTGCTGGCGCTCTAAGAGTGCCCCGCGGGTCATCACGTCCTCGCGGGCGTTGCTCGTCCACTGGCGGACGACCGACTGGACGGCGTCGACGCCGTACTCGTCGTGCAGGGGGGCGACCTCCTCGTAGTAGGTCCGCAGGCCGTCGTCCCAGCCGAGGACGACGTACCCCGAGTCGGGCTTCCCGTGGGTCCGGATGTCGTCGACCCAGACCTCGGCGCCCTCGCCCGTGTGGTGAACCCGCACCTCGAGGCGGGCGAGGGAATCCATCTCGGGGGGATACTCGTCCTCCTCGAAGACGCCCGGAGCCGTCCGGAACCAGCCAACGTCGCGGGTTCGGTAGGCGATCGAGGGAAGCTGGTAGATCCGGCTGCTGCCGTAGATATCGACGAATCGGAGCTCGACGGCGATGTTCTCGGGCGTCGGCGTCCGGACGGCCATCGAGACGTCACGGTCGGTCAGGTCGGGGTTGTCGCCCTCGAGGTCGCGCTCGATGACCATGTTCGCGCCCTCCTCTTCCGTGTACAGCCGGACGCTCTGGGAGCCGGCGAAGACGACCTCGTCGTCGACCTCGGCCTCTCCCTCCGTGATCGACCACGAAGAGAGGTCCTCGAAGTCGTCGAAGGAGTCGCCGGGCCGGGCGTACTCCTCGCGGCTGTTGTACTCCGTCTCGAGGGCGAGTTCCAGATCCGCTACGTCCTCGTCCGTTTCGTTCCCACCCTCGTCGGTTCCGTTTTCCGCGCCGTTCCCGTCCGTTTCGTTTTCCTCCGTCTCGGTTTCCGTCCTGTTTCCGGTCTCGTCGCCGTCGGTCTCCGTGCCCTCGCTTGCGTTCGTCTCCGTCGTCCCTTCATCGGATTCATCGTCAGTCGGTTCGGTCCCGTTCCCGTTACCGTCCCCTCCGTCGCCGGCACAGCCCGCAATCGCGGTTACGGCCGTCGCTCCCCCGAACCCGAGCAGCCGGCGTCTGGTGGTCGATGGGTCGGCCATCGGTCACACTATACACGCGAACCGTTATCACGATACCGGCGACACCGACGGCTCGAGGGAAGCCGAAAACGGAGAGGAGACGGCAGTGGTGTCGGGACGGACGGGTCGGCACCGCTTCCGGAGAGCGGTGCCGGGCCGGAGCGGGCGTTGTGTGCCGGTTGCGACGTGAAAAGCGTCGGGTTCCGGCAGCCGTCGGTTCGGCCGCGAGCCCCAAAAGGCCCCCGGTTCCGGTCAGTACCGTCGGTCGGACAGCGCGGGGAACTCCCCTCTGACCTCCCGGACGCGACCGGGGTCGAGATCGGCGACGACCGTCGTCGGCTCGTCGCCGCTTGCGGCGACGGGCGTCCCCCAGGGGTCGTAGACGGTCGACTCGCCGACCAGCCGCTCGCCGCCGAAGCTTCCGCTGCCGTTGGCCGTCGCGAGGTACCACTGGTTCTCGATCGCCCGCGCCCGCGAGAGGGTCCGCCAGTGGTCGAGCCGGGGGTAGGGCCACGCGCTCGGGACGACAACGAGCGTCGCGCCCCGCTCGACGAGCCGGCGGTAGAGTTCGGGAAATCGGAGGTCGTAGCAGGTCGTCACGCCGACGGTAAAGGGGCCGATCTCCGCGGTCTCGAGGCGTTCCCCGGGGACGAGCAGCTCGCTTTCGGCGGACTCGTAGCCGAAGAGGTGGTGTTTGCGGTAGACGAGCCGGCGCTCGCCGTCGGAATCGAAGAGCACGGCGGTGTTCGCGAGCCCCTCGTCGGCGGGGGTCTCCACGTCGGGTTCCGCGTCGGCGGTCGCCGCGAGGTCCTCGACGACCGTCCCCGCGAGCACCGCGACCCCCCGGTCGGCCGCGAGCTCGCCGATCCGGGTCAGGGTCTCGCCGTCCAGCCCCTCGGCGGTCTCCTCGTAGCGATCGAACGCGAAGTAGCCCGCGGTGAACAGCTCCGGAAGCGCGACCAGGTCCGCGCCCCGGTCGGCCGCCCGCCCGACGGCCTCCATGGCCCGACGACGGTTGCCGGCGACGTCGCCGCCCTCGATCCGGAGCTGGGCGAGCACGAGGCGATACCCTCCGTCGCCGTCCTCGTCGATCATCCCTGCTCGCCCTCGAGGTAGGCCTCCAGATGGGTCCGGAGGTTCTCGAGTTCGCCGTCGAGGTTGCGCTCGAAGAACGTCTCGACGCCAGGCAGCCGGCCGTCGACGACGAACGTGTTCTCGAGGCGACAGCCCTCGTCGGTCGGCACGATCTCGTGTTCGCCGGTCACCGTCATGGCCTTCGACTCCCCGCGGAACTTCACGTACTCGGGCTCCCTGCGAGTCACGTCCTCGGTCTCGATCGGCACCGTCTTGCTCACGAACGGAATCGGGAGTTCGACATGCCAGGTGGCTCGTCGCCCGTCCGCGTTGACGGAGTAGTCCTCGACGACGCTGATCGCCCGCGCACGGTTCTCGGGATCGACGATGAACTCCCAGACGCGCTCGGGCGAGGCCGTCACTTCGAACGTCCGTGTTACCCGCACGGTCATGGGACTCTCTCCGGGAGACGGGGGTAAAAAGACCGTGACTGCACTCGCTTTAGCTCTCCGTCACTCGCCAGGTCGTCGAGCGGGCACGGCCCCACTTCTCGATCTCGACCTCCTCGCTTTTCTCCGCGAGGTGGGGGAGGCGCGCGCCGACCTGTTTCGAGGAGAGCCCGATGGCGTCAGCGATGTTCTTCGCCCGGAAGTACTGTTCGCCCCGGGCTGCACTCTCGCGGAGGTACGAGAGGATTCGCCGTTCGTCGTCGGAATAGTCGGTCATCCTTTCGGTGTAATAGGGTCGTGGTCGTCTTAACTCTTGGCAGGCGATATCGGCCGCTGTGACCGATGGCGTCTGCCGACCGACGGCTCACTCCCAGAGATGGATGCCGACGACCGCGATCGAGCCGAACGCGACCGCCGCGGCAAAGGCCAACCCCGCGTCGGGCGAGGGCGCAAGCACCGCCATCCCGACGGCACCCAGAGCCGCCAGGACGCCGAAGACCACCGCGAGTCCCGTCCCCTTGTCGGTCGTCGTCTCCGTTGGTACAGCCATGCGCCGGCGTTGTCGGGCCGATCTCTTAAACGCACGCATTCCACCCCGCCGACCTGTCGGTTGCCGGCAGCGAAGCTACAAGCCCCTCGCTTCCCTACGCACCCCATGCAATCGGTCAAACTCGGTCGCGTCGAAACCGTCCTCGAGGACCTCCCCTACCCGATCTCCCGCTCGGACGCCGGGAACCGCCTCGCGGGGACCACGCTCCTGTTCGCCGACGGCGAGGCCGACCTCGGCGGGCTCGTCGCCGAGATGGGCGTCGAACGGTTCGAGTCGGCGGGAGACCTCGAGGCCGAACTCCACACCGTCCTCCCGCGGGAGGCCGTCGGCGAGCCCTACCAGTCCGAGGGCGAGGGATAGCGAACGTGTGGCTTAAGGCGGGCGAACCGCCTACTCCGATGCGATGGAATTCTGTGACGACTGCGGTTCGATGATGAAAGCCGACGACGGCGAGTGGGTCTGTGGGAGCTGTGGCTTTACGAAACCGAGAGGCAGCGCCGAGTCCTACACCGTCACCGAGGACCAGGAGGCCTCCGAGATCATCGAGTCCTCCGGCGAGAACTCCCTGCCCGAGACCGACGCCACATGCCCCGAATGCGGCAACGACCGGGCGTACTGGTACATGCAACAGATCCGCTCGGCCGACGAGTCCGAGACCCGTTTCTTCGTCTGTACCGAGTGCGAACACAAGTGGCGCGAGGACGACAACTGACGGACCGATCGTTCTTCCGTTCGGGCCGGCCTTCAGCCGACCGCTCGCGCGAAAAACGTCGATGAAAAAGCCCGAGCGCGGCCGCCGGCCGCGCTCAGGAACCCGCTCGCTTCGTTCGCGGTAGACGGTACCGCTTCGGCACCCACCGGTTCTACACCGGACCATTTCTCCGCTACAACCCCGTACCGCCCCGCCTCAGCGTTCCACTCCGCTATCCGTTCCGTCCGATCGTGAGATAGCCGGTGTGACCCACCGGCGCGGTCGAGGGTCGCGAGCCCCGCTCGTCGAACTGCATCTCGCGCTGGATCGTCTCGTGGGTCCGAACGCCCGAAAGCCCGACCTCGCGGGCCGTCCCGGCGACCGCTCGAGTGGACTCGATAAAGGGGCTGTAGACGGCGACGAAACCGCCGTCTACGAGCAGGTCGGGCGCCCGCTCGACGACCGACGGGGCGTCCTCGGTGTCGAGCGTGAGCACGTCGAAGGGGGCTTCGAACGTCCCCGCTTCGACCGCCTCGAGGACGTCGCCGGTCCGGACCTCGACGGCATCGGAGACGTTCGCCAGCGCCATGTTCTCGCGTGCGACCTCGGCGAACTCGGGGTCGCGTTCGTAGGTCAGTATCGAGGCGCCAGCCCGCGCCATCGAGGCCGCGAGCACGCCCGTTCCGGTGCCCGCGTCTAACACCCGGTCATCCACCGACACGCCGGTCTCGCCGATGACGAGCCCCACGTCCCGGGGGATCATCGGCGCCCCGGTCCGCTCGAAGTGATGGAAGAGATCGGGTCCCCGGAGTCGTCTGACGCGGAACGCCGTGCCGAGATGGGTCTCGATTACAGCCCCTGGCTCGACGCCCTCGGGCACCTCCAGAACGCCGAGATCGGTACCGAACTCCTCTCCGGGTTCGACGAGGAACTCCCGGTCTTCGTCCTCGGCGATCACCAGGACCGTCACGGCCGGCGCTCGCGTGCGCGTCCAGTCGTCGCTCCGGCCTCGATCCGTCGCGTCGCCCGATCCGCGATCACTCGAGGTACTCGACGGCCGCCGCGAGGTCGCCGTCGTGGCGCTCCAGGGCCGCGCGGGCCTCGCTCTCGGTGGCACCGGTCCGGGTCGCGACGATCTCGACGTCGTCGTCGGGGATCGCGTCCTCGCCGCCCTCGAGGGCGGGCTCCCCGCTCTCCTCGCCGGCACCCCGCTCGCGCTCCTCGGGCGAGCCGATGACCTGGTAGGTCTCCTGGCCCCGGGCGTCCATCCTGGTGACGTCCGGGCTCGAGAAGACGAGCTCGGTGTCCTCGGTCCGGATGATCACCTCCTCGGCGTCGAGCTCGTCGACGTCGATCCCCATCTGTTTCATCATCTGTTCCATCTTCTGTGGGTTGAACCCCCCGCCGCCTCCTCCGAACATGCTCGACCCGTCGGCGGCCGCGGCAAAAAGGATACCGAACGTCCGACAGTGGGACGAACGGCGACGGAGACTGTCGCCGTCCGTCCCCCCGTCCTCAACCCGCGAACCCGGCGAGTTCCTCGTTCAATTTCTCGGTTTCGTCGGCGGTGAGGCCGTGCCCGCTGTTCTCGAAGCGGACGAGTTCGGCGTTCTCAATGCCCTCCTCGAGCACCTCGCCCGTGATCTCGATGGGCGTGATCTCGTCGTGGACGCCGTGACAGACGAGCGTGGGAACGGTGATGTCGGCCATATCCAGCCGGAGGTCAGCGTCGCGCCAGGTCTCCGCGGAGGCGACCGTCGCGACGCCGGAGGCCTCCATCCCGAGGCTCCAGGTCCAGTCCATCATCTCGTCGCTCTGGTCGGTGTGAAAGAGCATCCCGTCGAACTGGGCGTTCATCGCCGCCCGGTCGGTCCGGGCGCCCTCGATGAGCGGGTTCACGTCGGACTCGTCCAACCCCTCGGGGAAGTCGGGTTTTTCGGTGAGACACGGGCTCGCGGCGGCGAGCAGCGCGAGCTTTCCAACTCCGGCCTCGTCGTGGCGGCTCATGTAGTGGGTCGCGATCCCCCCACCCATCGAGAACCCTGCGAGGGTGACGTCCTCGAGTTCGAGGGCGTCGAGGACGGCCTTCACGTCGTCGGCGAAGCGGTCGTAGCTGTACTCGCCCGCGGGCTTGTCGGAGTTCCCGTAGCCGCGGAGGTCGATCCCGATGCACCGAAACCCCTCTTCGAGCAGGTCGTGGTACTGGTATTCGAACATCCGATGGCTGAGCGGCCAGCCATGCAAGAACACGATCGGATCGCCGGAGCCGAGGTCGGAAACGTACAGCTCCGTTCCGTCGTCGGCGGTCACGTAGGACATGCGACGGCACCCACATCGAGCAGCAGTATAGAGCCCGGGCCTACATGGGCCGGCGTTCCCATCAATTACTTGTCCTTCGGTGATGAGGGGTTCGTATGGAGTTTCCCGATCTCTCGCCTCGGGTCCGCCGTGGGCTCTGTCTAGGGATGACCTCACTGTTCGTCGTCCAGGCCGGGCTGGCTCTCCTCGAGCGGGGCTCGATCTCGTGGGGACTGATCGCGGCGTTCGGGGTCGTGACCGCCCTCCTCGTGGGGCCGGTCGCCTGGGCCGCCCGGGACCGGATTCCCCGGGAACGACGCGAGAACCTGGGCTACGCCCTCGCCGGCCTCGCTGTCCTCTCGATCCCGCTCGTGGTCGGCGTCGGCCTCGTCACCGGCACCGTCGGCCTCTTCTACTACGAGGGACTGATCGGGACCTGGATCGGCGCCGTGATCGTGGTTCTCGCCGAGGAGACGGTCGTCCCCGAACGGCTCCGTGAGCCAGCCCGGTAGGGGGCGACGGTCTCCCGATCAGTCCATCTCGACGGGCCCGATCTCGGGCTCGCCCTCCCCGTCGATCGAGACCGACAATCCCCAACAGGCGTCGCGAAACTCCTCGACGGCGACGCCGCCTTCTTCGACCTCGACGGCCACGTCGTAGCGGCCGCCGTTGGTCAGGGCGTCCTCGAGCCGTGCGACCCCCTCGTCCTCCAGCGGGAGGGACTCCTCCACGACGGACTCCCGGCAGTGATCGACCACCGTTATCGTCGCCGTCCGCGGGGAGCCCTCGTTGGACACCCGAATCGAAACGGGATCGCCCGCATAGCAGTCGTGTTGGGTGTCGCCGAGGCCCGCCAACGGGCTGACGTACCCCGTCGCGAGTCCGTCGTCCGTGAGCACCGCGGCGTGGCGATAACAGGCCGTGCCGACCCAGCCCCCGGAAAGCTCCTCGTCCCCCTCGACGGTTACGGTCACCGACTCGAGGTCCGCGGCTGCCCCTACGTCCTGCTCGATAGCGCGCTCGCTGGCCCCGAGGGAGTACGACCCCTCGAAGATCGGTTCCTCCCCCGATGTGATCTCGACTGCGGCGGTCACCGCGCCCTCGCGCTCGTTTGCAACGACGAACGAGGGAGTCAGGTCCTCGTGACAGACCCCCTCGTTCTGGTCTACCCTATCGAGGAGGGCGCTCGAGAGCGGCTCGGCGTCGGGGCCACAGTTCCCGTCGGGTTCCGGGACGCTCGCCCCGTCACCGTCCCCGTGGGTTCCGTCGTTTTCGTCGGCTCCATCGGTTCGATCGGTTCCGTTCGCCTCGGTCGGGCTATCGTTCCCGCTGGCGTCCGTCCGGTCGTCACCGTCTTCATCGACTTCCGTCCCGCCGTCGGTTCCATCGGTTTCCGTCCCACCGGAGGCGTTCTCGCCGCCGTCGTCGGGAGCACGGTCTCCGATCCCCTCCGACCCACTGTCGAGACAGCCGGCGAACGCAACGCTAGTCCCCCCGCCAAGGCTGGCGAGGAGGGCTCGTCGGTTCATGCCCGTCTCGAGACGAGCAACGGGTAAAACGCTCGGGGAGAGTGAAACGTCCGTTTCAGCTATCCACAACTCCCTCGCGGACCTTGACCGCCATCCCGGTCTCGAAGTCCGCGATCGCCTCGGCACCGAGTTCGGCGCGTCCGACCGCGAGCAGGTCCCCCTCCTCGTGGACGACGAGCACCTCGTCGCCCGGCCGGATCTCCTCGCCGACCTCGCGGACGAACTTCGCGAAGACGTTCTTGCCGTCGCGGACGAACGGCTCGCTCTCGTCGTCGACGACCACCCGGTAGGCGGGGGGCTCGAGGACCGCCTGGAGCCGGCGTCCGCCCTCGATTCCGAGGGTGAAGCGGCCGTCGGTGCCGAAGGAGACCAGCCGGCCCTCCGGCGCGTGGACCTGCTGGGGGCGCCCGGATGAGCTCCGGCTCACCGACAGCGACTCCGGGAACCCGAAGAGGGCCTCGCCGGCTCCCCGCCCGAACTGGTAGTCGGCGATAGTCGCGAGCTCCCCTATTCCCCCCGTCACAGCAGGTAGGTCTCGTGACGTTCGCCCAGGTCCTCGAAGGAGTCGGCGGCCTCGATCAGTTCCTCGGCGGTCGAGGACTCGAAGGCCATCACCTCGACGCGGACCCCCTCGTGGCGGAGATGCGAACAGAGCCGCGAGAAGTCGCCGTCGCCGGTACAGAGCACGAGCGTGTCGATGTGGTTCGCGAGCGTTATCGCGTCGAGGCTCATCCCGACGTCCCAGTCGGCCTTCTTCGAGCCGTCGGAGAACGTCTTGATCTCCTTGATCTTCGGCTCGAAACCGATGTCGACTAAGGCCTCGAAGAAGCTCTCTTCTTCGGGCGAATCCGCCCGGATGACGTAGGCGATGGCGCGGGTGAGCTGGCGGCCGGAAACGCCCTCCGCGAGGAGCTCGGAGTAGTCGATGTTCCGGCTGTAGATGGTCTGGGCTGTGTGATAGAGGTTCTGAGCGTCGGCGAGAACGGCGACGCGCTGTCCGGGATGACTCACTGACATGCGAGAGCGTGCGGACGCGAGGGCCAAAACAGCTTCCTTCGATCCGGCCGGTCAGCTCCGGAGGCGCTCGATGCGCTTCTCGACGGGCGGATGGGTGGCGAACACTCGCTCCATGAGCCCGCGCTCAGAGTTGAAGATACAGAGGGCGGCCGTGCTGTCGTCGATGGTCGACTCGCGGTTCTCGGCTCCCTTCGAGATCTTCTCCAAGCCACGGGCCAGCGGGTCGCCGCTGCCGATGGCCTGGCGGGCGTCGTCGTCGGCGACGTACTCGCGGTACCGGGAGATGGCCATCACCAGCACCGTGACGAGCATCTGGGCGATCATCGAGAGGATCCAACCCACGACGAAGCCGCCGGGATTGTCCTCGCCGGCGAACATGTAGACGAGGTAGACGGCGTAGCCGACCATCATCCCGATCGAACTGCCGACCGTCATCGCGAGGACGTCCCGGTTCTTGATGTGTGCGAGTTCGTGGGCGACGACGCCCTCGAGTTCGTCGCGTTCCAGCAGACGGATCAGCTCCGGCGAGAGGACGACGATGCCCGCGCCCTTCCGGCCGGTCGCGAAGGCGTTGGGGACGCCCATCTCCCGGACCATCAGTTTCGGCTTCTCGATACCCATGTCCCGGGACAGTGACTCGGTCATCCGGTGGATCTCGGCGTACTGGCCCTCCTCGGGCATTTCCTCCGCCCCGCGGGTCGCGCTCCAGGTCCCGATCTTGTACTGGACGACCGGGAACGTCACCAGGAGCAGGAGGACGATCGGCCAGGCGCCCGTCCCCAGGAACGAGATCCCGACGAGCCCGACGAACAGGTACAGCGCCGCCAGCAGCGAGCCGACGACGAACATCCGCATCTTCAGCCCGAAATCGGTCATGTCGTGCGATTAGGCCCCATGAGGGGATAAAACGTGCGGAACCCATTTCCTGCGGTCCGTGGGATCCACTCGGAGGGAATTCCGATCCCGGAGTCGCCACGGTAGGCGTCCGAGCGCTCGCGGCGGAACCCGACCGATCGATCGGAACCGGACCTTCGAATCGGGTCGTGACCGGGAGCGAAACGAATAAGCCGACTCACGAACCATGTCGGGGCATGCGAGACGTCGCCTCCCGCCGACGGCGGACGCGTCCGAGCGGCGTCTCCCCCTTCTCCAAACCGAAAAAACGCGTCTGAGAGCGCTCGCTGCGGGCTGGCACCCCGTTTCGGGCGCGTTCGGGACCGACTTCGGACCGCGAGGCGACTACGGCGAACCCACAGGATCCACCCATGACAGACATCGACTTCACCGGCGTCTTCCCCGCGATGACGACGCCGTTTCACGACGACGAACGCATCGACTTCGACCAACTGCAGGCAGACGCCCGACGCCTCGAGCGTGCGGGCGTCGACGGCCTCGTCCCCGTCGGCTCGACCGGCGAGAGCGCGACCCTGACCCACGACGAACACGTCGAGGTCGTCGAGGCCGTCATCGAGGCGGTCTCGGACGTCCCCGTGATCGCGGGCACCGGGAGCAACAACACCCGCGAGGCCCTCGAGCTCTCCGAGCGCGCGGCCGACGCGGGCGCCGACGGCCTCCTGCTGATCTCGCCGTACTACAACAAGCCCGAACAGCGCGGCCTCGTCGAACACTACCGGACGATCGCCGACGCCGTGGACCTCCCCCAGATCGTCTACAACGTTCCGTCGAGGACCGGCCGAAACATCGAGCCCGACACCGCGGTCGAACTCGCTGCCCACGAAAACATCACGGGCTACAAGGCCGCAAGCGGCGACCTCGGCCAGATCGGCGAGGTCGTCGAGCGCACACAGGGGGAGGACTTTTCGGTCCTCTCGGGCGACGACGCGCTCACCCTCCCGATGATCTCGGTGGGGGCGACGGGGACGATCAGCGTCGCCGGAAACGTCGAGCCCGAGCGGACCTGCGCGATGGTCGGCGCGGCACTCGACGGCGACTACGAGCGCGCACGGGCGCTCCACCACGAACTCGGCGACCTCTTTCGAACCCTGTTCGTCGAGACCAACCCGATCCCCGTCACCGAGGCGATGGCGATCCGGACCGACGCCGCGCCCGTGCTCCGGCCGCCGCTCACCCGGCTCTCAGAGGAGTACCGCGAGGAGCTCGCGGCGGTCTTGGAGGGGCTCGAGGACGAGACAGTCACCGAAGCCGACGCCGCCAGCCCCCGATGACGGTCGCGGTGGGAGTCACCGGCGCGACCGGCCGGATGGGCCGGGAGGTGCTCGCGGCCGCGGGCCAACGCGGGGACTGCGAGATCGCCTTCGCGGTCTCGGAGAGTGCGGACGCCGGCACGACCGTCGAGGGATACGAGGTCGAACCCGCGGGGGAACTCGAGGACCTGGTCGCCGACCGGGAACCGGATGCCGTCGTCGACTTTACGGTACCGGAGGCGACCGCGGGCTACGCGGCGGCCTGTGGGGAGGCGGGGGTGTCGTTCGTCACCGGAACGACAGGACTCGGAGCGGACGAGATCACGGCCCTGGATCGGGCGAGCGACGCGATCCCCGTCCTCCACGCGCCGAACTTCTCCAGGGGCGTCTCCGTTCTCGTAGAGGTCGTCCGCGAGGCCGTCGGGAGCCTGCCGGGCTACGACGTCGAACTCGCGGAGACCCACCACAACGGGAAACGGGACGCGCCGAGCGGGACTGCGGAGCGCCTGCTCGAGACGATCGAGGCCGAGGGCGACTTTTCGGGGCGAAAACACGGCCGGGAGGGCGACGACCCTCGCGTCGAGGGCGAGATCGGCGTCCACGCGCTACGGGCGGGCGCGATTGCGGGCGAACACGAGGTCCTGCTGGCCGACGACCACGAGGAGCTTCGACTCACCCACCGGGCCGCCGACCGTGGCGTCTTCGCCGCCGGCGCCCTCGACGCGGCGGTCTGGCTCGCGGACCGGGAGCCGGGGCGCTACGAGTTCGCGGACGTCCTCGGCTGAGGGATCGGACCCTATTTGGGCTCCGGTGTGCCATTCCCGAATATGACGAACGCACTCGAAGCCGAGATCGCGGCACTCTGGGAGCGAACGGAACGCGGCGAGATCGACGCGGCATCGGCGGGAAGCGAGGAACTCGCTACCCTGGAGGCGTTTCTGGAGGCCTTGGAGGGCGGCGAGGTCCGGGCCGCCGAGGCCCAGGACGGGGAGTGGGAGGCAAACGAGTGGGTCAAACAGGGAATCTTGCTCAACTTCTCGCTCCGGGAGAACCGCGCCTTCGAGTACGGCGGCGTCGCCCACTACGACGTCCTTCCCCTTCGAGACACCGAGGATCTGGGCGACCGAGGGACCAGAAACACCCCCGACGGGACGACGGTCCGCCGGGGCGCGCATCTGGGATCGGACTGTATCATGATGAGCCCGAGTTTCGTCAACATCGGCGCCCACGTCGGGAGCGGTACGCTCGTCGACTCCTGTGACACGGTGGGCTCGTGTGCCCAGATCGGCGAAAACGTCAAACTCGGCGCGAACACCCTCATCGGCGGGGTTCTGGAGCCCGTCGAGGACGCGCCGGTCGTAGTCGAGGACGGCGTCTCGCTGGGCGCGGGCTGTCGGGTCACCTCGGGGTTCGTCGTCGGCGAGGGAAGCGTCGTCGGCGAGAACACGCTGCTCACTCCCCGAATTCCGGTCTACGATCTCGTCGGGGAGGAGATCCTGTTCGGCGAACTCCCGCCCGAACGCCGCGCCTTTACCCGGTTCGTCGAGTCCTCGGTCGGCGACCACGACCTCTTTTCGGGAGGTGCGTACAAGCCCGCTGTCGTCGCGACCGATCTCGAGGACCGGACGCTCGAGGCCACCGAGCGTGAGGCGGCGTTACGGGAGTGAGATCTCGTCGCACACCGCCGGAAGGTTTCTGAATCCCCGTCCCGGCCACGGCGTATGGGCGACGAGGAGTGGTCCCGGAGCGAACTCTCCGACGCCGCGGTCCGGGAGATGGTCGACGACCTCCGGGAGACGTGGTCGGTCGAGACGATCGAACGGGTCGAGCACGGCACCGATTTCGTCGCGGTCGTCGGGGTCGAGACTCCCGACGGCCCGCGGTCGGCGGTTCTGAAAGCGACGACGGCCGGCTTCGTCGCCCCCGAGAGCGCCCGCGCCGAGCCCCGGATGCTCGAGCTGGTCGGCCGCGAAACGCGGATTCCGGTCCCCGCGGTCTACGGCGTCCGCGACCACCACCCCTCGCTTCCGGCGCCGTTTTACCTGATGGAACACGTTGCGGGCGAGAACCACGAGGGCCGATCGGGGGAGCTTCGGCGGGCGGTCCGCGAACGGATCTGTGGGGACGCGGGGCGGAACCTCGCTGCCCTCCACGAACTGGGACCGCTGCCCGCGGCGGGGACCGTCGGCGTCGTCGACGGCGAACTCGCCGTGCTCGATTCCGAGGACCATCCCTCATACGACGATTGCAGGGAGATGGTTCTCGATGGAAGCGAGGACACTCTGGATGCGCTCGCGGAGGGGGGCTTCTTCCCGGGGAAGGCCGACGACCGCGAGCGGTTCGCCGACCTCGTCGACCCGCTCCGGGAGTATCTTCGGGAGACGATCCCAACACTGTCCGAGCCCGAACCGCCGACCTACCACCACCGGGACTACCGCTACGGGAACCTCCTGGTCGATCCGGACACCGGCGAGACGCAGGCAGTGCTGGACTGGGCGGGGACCATGGCCGCCGAGCCCGCGTCCGCCCTCGCGGGCACGGAATCACTGTTGTTCGACCCGGTCGACGAGGACGACGACCTCGTCGCGGGCCTCCGGACCGCGTTCCGTGACGCGTACGCCGACGGGCGCGAGGGATGGTCGTTCGACGCCGGCGTCCGCGAACGGATCGAGGTCTACCGCCTCGTTGACCGTCTCGACGCGATGGCCTGTCTCCCCCTGTGGTACGAGGACGCGACGCCGGCCGAGCGCGACGAGCAGGAACGATACCACCGCGAGTTCCTCGATCGCTATCTCTGAGCCCCCGCGTTCGTCATCCGCACCCGGAAACGGAACCCTTGTTAGCCGCCCTACGCGTTTATTCGCCAATGGCCGACCCCTCGCCCGCCGTTCGCCGGCTCGCCGACTGGGACACCGATCGTCTCGAGTCCCTGGCCGACGAGTACGACACCCCGCTGTACGTGATCGATCTCGACCGCGTGAAGGCCAACTATCGGCGGTTCTCGGCCGCGTTCCCCGACGCTCGCGTGATGTACGCCGCGAAGGCCCACACCGGCCGGGCGGTCCTCGAAGCCGTCCTCGAAGCCGGCGGAACGATCGAGTGTGCGGCCTGGGGCGAACTCAAGCGCTCGATCGACGCGGGCGCGGGCCCGAACACGCTCCAGTACACCGCGGTCAACCCGCCGGCCCACGATCTCGACTACGCGACCGACCTCGGCGCAGAGAACCCGGGACTGACGGTCACGATCGGCGCGACGGACACGCTCGAACGCCTCGCCGAACGGGGGTACGACGGCCGGATCGCGATCCGGATCAATCCCGGCATCGGGACGGGCCACCACGAGAAGGTCGCCACCGGCGCCGACGCCAAATTTGGAATCCCCTACGAGGAGGTGCCCGAAGTCGCGGAGCGCGTCCGTGCGGAGTTCGACCTCGTCGGGCTCCACGCCCACGCCGGCAGCGGCGTGCTGACCGACGGATTGGCGGAGCACTGCCGGGCCATTTCCCGGGTCGGCGAGATGGCCCGGCGGGTGGGCGACCTCGAGTTCGTGGACGTCGGCGGCGGCTACGGCGTCCCCTACCGCGAGGACGAGCCGCCCCTCGACCTGGAGCGAACCGCCGAGATGGTCCGCGATGCGGTGGGAGAGATCGACGCGCAACTCAAGTTAGAACCCGGACGCTACGTCGTCGCCGACGCGGGGCTGATCCTCTCGACGGTGAACACGATCAAGGAGGCCCCCGACACGACCGTCGTCGGGATCGACGCCAGCCTCGCGACGCTGATCCGGCCGGCGATGTTCGGCTCTTACCACCCCATGGTGAACGTCACCGCACCCGAACGCGACCACCACCCGGTGACCGTCGGCGGCCCAGTCTGTACGAGCGCGGACGTCTTCGCCCACGACCGCCCGGTCGCCCGCCTCGAGCGCGGGGACACTCTCGCGATCGGAATGGCCGGCTCCTACGGCTACGAACTCGCGAGCCAGTTTCATTCACAGCCCCGGCCCGCGGAGGTGGCTCTCGAAGCGGGCGAGGATCGGATCGTCCGCAGGCGCGAGAGCCTGGAGGACGTGACGCGGGTCGAGCAGTAAGTCGGTCGCGGCCGGTAAAATGGGTCTCCGGACTCAGTCCTCGTCGTGGATCGTCACCGACTCGATCTCGATCTCCTCGGTCGGCCGGTCCTCGGCGTCGGTCTCCGTCGAACCGATCTCGCGGACGACGTCCATCCCCTCGGTGACCTCGCCGAAGACGGCGTGGCGGCCGTCGAGGTGGGGCGTCTCGGCCAGGGTGATGAAGAACTGCGAGCCGTTGGTATCGGGTCCCGAGTTCGCCATCGAGAGCGTTCCCGGCGAGTCGTGGGTGAGCTCGTCGTGGAACTCGTCATCGAAGCTGTAGCCGGGACCGCCTCGGCCGGTCCCCGTCGGGTCGCCGCCCTGGATCATGAAGTCCTCGATGACCCGGTGGAACTCGACGCCGTTGTAGAGGCCGTCGCCGCGGATCTCGCCGCTTTCGGGGTCCTCCCAGGTGACGGTGTCGGGCGCGGGCTCTGCGTCGGCGGCCGGCTCGTGTTCGGCCAGCTTCCGGAAGTTCTCGACGGTGCGGGGCGCACGGTCCTCGAACAGTTCGACCTCGACGTCGCCGTGCGTGGTGTGGAGCGTGGCTGTCGGATTTGCCATGGGGAAGCCGACGACGTGCCGGGTGAAAACCGTGGTGGTCCCGGTCGGGGCCGAACGGGTACCGGCGATTCTGCCGACGGGGAGTACGGCCGCGAGCGAGGCCACCGTGTGGGGAGTCCGTCCCGGATCGAACGCGAGGGTCATCGCTCTCCGCTGCCGGCTGAAGAGTAATGGTCCCGGCGACCGTCAATCGGACGCATGGACGTGATCAACCCCGCGACCGGCGAGCGGGTCGACTCGTACGACGAACACACCCAGTCGGAGGTGGAGACGGCCCTCGAGGACGCGACTTCGGCGTTCGAGGAGTGGCGCCGACGCCCGCTTCGCGAACGCGAGGACCTCCTCGCGGCCGCCGGCGACGTCCTCCGGGAGAACAAAGGCGAGTACGCGGAGACGATGACCGAGGAGATGGGAAAGCCGATCGAGCAGGCCGTCTCGGAGGTCGAGAAGTGTGCGTGGGCCTGCGATCACTACGCCGAACACGCGAGTAGCTATCTCGAGGCGGATCACCACCCGAGTCCCCCGGGAACCACGGCCAAGACGGTGTACGAACCGCTCGGGCCGGTGCTCGCCGTGATGCCCTGGAACTTCCCGTTCTGGCAGGTGTTCCGGTTCGCCGCGCCGTATCTCACGGCGGGCAACGTCGGCTTCCTCAAACACGCCTCGAACGTCCCCGGCTGTGCGCTCGCCATCGAGGAGGTATTTCGCGAGGCGGGCTACCCGGAGGGTGTCTTCAGGTCCCTGCTGATCTCCTCCGACGAGATCGAGGACCTCCTCGGCGACGAGCGGGTGAGGGCGGCGACGCTCACCGGCAGTGGCGGGGCCGGTCGAGCGATCGCCTCCACGGCGGGCGAGAACCTCAAAAAGACGGTGCTCGAACTCGGCGGGAGCGATCCGTACGTCGTCCTCGATGACGCCGACCTCGAAGCCGCGGCGACGACCGGCGCGTGGGCGCGCAACCAGAACGGCGGCCAGTCGTGTATCGCCGCCAAGCGGTTCGTCGTCGTCGACGAGGTCTACGACGAGTTCGTCGACCGGTTCGTCGACGCCGTCGACTCGCTCGCGGTCGGCGATCCGATGGATGAAGAGACGGACATGGGGCCGCAGGCTCGCCAGGACCTCCTGGATGAGCTTCACGAACAGGTCGAGGCGAGCGTCGAGGCGGGAGCGACCGTCGAAACCGGCGGCGAGCCGCTCGATCGGGAGGGTGCCTATTACCCGCCGACGGTTCTCACGGACGTCCCGGAGGGGTCTCCGGCCGACACCGAGGAGCTGTTCGGCCCCGTGGCCGCGGTCTACCGCGTCGGCGGGGAGTCCGAAGCCATCGAGAAGGCCAACGACACCGAGTTCGGGCTCGGGGCGAGTCTCTGGACCACAGATCTCGACCGGGCGGAGCGCCTCGCCACGGAGGTCGAGGCGGGCTGTGTCTACGTCAACGAACTCGTGAAATCGGATCCCAGAGTTCCGTTCGGGGGGATCAAAGAGTCCGGGTACGGTCGCGAGCTCTCGGCGGACGGAATCAAGGAGTTCACCAACCGAAAGACGGTCTGGCTCACGGACGAGCCCGACACCGACGTGCCGGTGGAGTGATGAAGGCATCCGACCTCCTCGTCGAGTGTCTCGAAACCGAGGGCGTCGAGTACGTCTTCGGACTCCCGGGCGAGGAACTCGAGGATCTCCTCTTTTCGTTACAGGCGTCCGATATCGAGTTCATCCCCGTCCGTCACGAACAGGGCGCGGCGTTCATGGCCGACGTCCACGGCCGACTGACCGGCGAGGCCGGCGTCTGTCTCTCGACGCTGGGACCGGGGGCGACGAACCTCCTCACCGGCGTGGCCGACGCACATCTCGACAAGTCGCCGCTGGTTGCGATCACGGGTCAGGGCGGGCTCGAGCGCCTGCACAAGGAGAGCCACCAGGCGCTCGATATCGTCGACACGTTCGAGTCGGTGGTGAAGTGGAACACACAGATCACGGACCCCGAGATCATCGCCGAATCCGTCCGCAAGGCGTTCAAGCTGGCCGAGTACGAGAAACCCGGCGCGACCCACATCGAGTTCCCCGAGGACGTCGCTGCCGAGGAACTCGACGCGGACCCGCTTCCCCCACGCGAGCACGTCCAGCGACCGGATCCGGGGACGCGATCGCTCGATCGAGCAGCAGACCTCATCGAGGCGGCCGATACGCCGGTGGTTCTGGCGGGAAACGGCGCGGTCCGAACGCCCGCGGCGACGGGGCTCCAGGAGTTAGTCGAACACGCCGGGATGGCCGTCGTCGCGACGTACATGGGGAAGGGAGCGATCTCGGACCGGAACGACAGCTCGCTGATGACGCTCGACTCCGGGCCGAACGGCGAGGCGTCGGCGGCGATCGAGCGGGCCGATTGCGTGCTCGCGGTGGGGTACGACATCGCCGAACACGACCCCGAATCGTGGAACCCCGATCTGGACAAGACGATCGTTCACGTCGATCACGAGCCCGCAGAGGTCTACCGCCACTACAACCCCGACGTCGAACTGGTCGCCGACATCTCGGCCGTCCTCGACGGCCTGCGAACGCGCATCGACGCGACCTGGGGGACCGACTGGTGTCGTGGCCCCCGAGAACGGATCGTCGAGGACGTCCGCCGGACGCCCGATTCGGGGGATCCCTTCTCGGTCGAGCGGACGCTCCCGTATCTCCGGGACGCGATGGCCGACGAGGACGTGTTGCTCTCCGACGTCGGGAGCCACAAGATGGCCATCGCGAGATCGTTCCCGACGTACGAGCCGAACACGTGTATCGTTTCGAACGGCCTCGCGAGCATGGGCATCGCGGTCCCCGGCGGGATCGCCGCCGATCTCGCCACCGACGACAACGTCGTGGTCGCGACCGGTGACGGCGGCTTCCTGATGAACGGGGCCGAGCTGGAAACGGCGACGCGGCTCGGTCTCGGCTACACCGTCATCGTGTTCAACGACGACGACTACGGCCTCATCTCGGAGAAACAGATCGAACACACCGGCAGCCACTTCGGGACCGAACTGACCAACCCCGACTTCGTGGGGTTCGCCGAGAGCTTCGGCATCGAGGGCCACCGCCCGGAGACGTGGGCGGACGTCGAGACCACTCTCGAGGAGGTGATTCCGTCCGACCGGATGGCGCTCGTCGAGATCCCGATCCAGTAGCCGGGTATCAGAACGCCCGGAGCTCCTCCAAGGCCGCCTCGGCGCTCCCGTCGGCGATGACGTCGCGAGCGGTCTCGAGGCCCTCCTCGAGCGAGTCCACGTCGCGGCGGGCGTAGATCCTGAACGCGGCGTTGAGCGCGATCGCGTCGGCGAACTCGTCGTGGCGCTCGCCCGCGAGAACCGCCTCGGTGATCGCTGCCGAGTCGGCCGTGATGTCGGGGACGGCGAGATCGTCGCCCTCGAAGTCCATCCCGTACTCGCCCGTCTCGATCTCGTAGTCCTCGAATCGCTCAGGAGACCACTCGGCGACCTTCGTGTAGCCGGGTCGGATGTCGTCGTAGCCCTCCATTCCCTGGAACATGATGACCCGAGAGAAGGAGGCGTGGTCGCTCTCGGCGACGAGGTCGGTGGTCTTCTTCGCGAACGCGAGGTGATAAAAGGAGCCGAGGTGGACGTCGGCGTCGGCGGGGTTCGCGAGCGTCTCGATCGTGTTGACGAACGTGCGCACGCCCATCATCTCCCGCCGGTCGTGGAGGCCGTCGATGCCGGGATTGAACGCGGGCTGGTAGTAGAAGCCGAAGCCGGTCTCGTCGACCATCTCCGCGCTCTCTGCGGGCTCTATGTCGGTCCGGACGCCGAGCTCGTCGAGCACGTGTTTGTACGCGGTCGCCTTCTGGGTCGGCACGCGGTCCCCGGAGTGGGTCACGACCGGGGTGCCCGCTGCGGCGGCGACGACGCCGGCACCGACGCCCAGCAGCGCCGAGGTGTGTTTCCCGTCGTAGTTCGCCCCGCAGTCGACGGGATCGCAGTCGGGGGCGGTACTCGAAACGCTCTCCTCGTGCATGACGTCGGCGTAGGCCGCGAGTTCCTCGGGCGTGTTGCGCTTCCAGCGGTTCGCGAGCCAGAACGCCCCCAGCGTCGTGTGGTCGGGTTCGTCCGCGAGGATCCGCCGGAGGGCCTCACGAGCCTGCTCGCGGCTCATGTCCTCGGCGGACTTGTGTCCCGAGCCGACGACCTCCGTCATCAGCCGCGTGAGCGGCCACTCGCCGAACTCCTGGGTCGCGTGTGCCATGGTCCGGGTTGGGCCGGCGGCCGCAAAAGCGTCCCGCTTCCGTTCGAATTCCGGACGAACGGGCAGTTTCCGCCGCCGTCCGAACCGGCAGAGTCCCCGCGTTCGACGGCGAGGACTATCGCTCGCGCTCGGGCTCGCGAGACCCCGGCTCGGTCGATCGGTCCCCGATCGGGTCCGTTCGCGAAGAGCCGTCCGCAAAGAGGTCCTCGGGGAGATCCTCGACGGCGACGAGGCGCTCGAGGCGGGCCTCGAACTCCGCGTCGTCGATCTCGCCGGCGGCGTACCGGCGTTTGAGTTCGTCGATGGCGTCGTCCTCGCGCTCGCTCGTGGCCGACATCGACGGCTCCTCGTCCTCGAAGAGGATCTCCGCGATCTCCTCGCCCCAGAACAGGAAGATCGGCGCGAGGACGAACCAGCCTACGATCGAGAGCGCCCCCGCGAGCCCGCCGAGTCCGGCCATCCCGGCGAGGCTGATGAGGCCGAACGTGACGATCCCGATCAGCAGCCAGAGGTCGTCGGCGACGAACTCCCGGAGCCGCTCTCGGTCCCCCATACCTCCCTCTCGGCGGCACGGCCACTATAAACTATCCTCGCGCCGGGGGCGGCCTGGCGGGCGGTCGCCCCCGACGAAAGCCGAAAGCGATACCTGCCGTGTGTCCCTAGATCGGCCAATGAACGAGCTGTCGCGCGACTGGCGCGACGAGATAGACGACGTCGATGCCGCCCTGATCGACGGCTACCAGAGCGGCTTCCCCATCCAGGAGCGGCCGTTCCGGGCCGTCGGGCGCGACCTCGGGATCGAGGAGGACGAGGCCGTCGAGCGCGTCCGCCGCCTCCGGGAGGCGGGGGTCCTCCGCCGGTTCGGGCCCGTGCTCAACCCGCCAGCCATCGGCTCCTCGACGCTCGCCGCCCTCCGGGTCCCCGAAGAGCGCTTCGAGAGGGTCGCGGAGGTCGTCAACGGCTACCGCCAGGTCAACCACAACTACCGCCGGGACCACGCCTGGAACATGTGGTTCGTCGTCACCGCGGGCTCGCTCGCCGAACGCGAGCGGATCGTCGGCGGGATCGAGGATCGCACCGGCCTCGAGGCCCTCGACCTCCCGATGCACACGGAGTTCTACATCGACCTCGAGTTCCCCGTCGTCAACGGCGATCGCTTCGCCCGCGAGAGCGTCGAAACGACGGACGCCGCCGCGACGCAGGTCGGGGAGGAGGCCGCGGGCGACCTCTCGGCGTTCGAGGCCGGACTCCTCCTTGCGATCCAGGAGGGTCTCGAGCTCTCGGCGACCCCCTACCGGACGCTCGCGGCTGAACTCGGCGTCCCCGTTGGCGACGTTACGGCGGCCATCGAAGGGCTACTCGCGCGGGGCTGTATCAAGCGCGTCGGCTGCGTCGTCAACCACGTCGTCACGGGCTTTACCGCCAACTGTATGGTCGTCTGGGACGTCCCGGACGACCGTCTGGAGGAGTGGGGCGAGCGCGCCGGCGGGCTTCCCTACGTCACCCTCTGTTATCACCGCCCCCGCCGGCCCGACCAGGGATGGCCGTACAACCTCTTTACGATGATCCACGGCCGCGACCGGGAGGCGGTCGGGGAGAAGATCGACGAACTCGCCGCGGACTACCTGCCGGTCGCCCACGATCGGCTCCACTCGACGGAGACGCTGAAACAGACCGGAGCGCGCTACGAGGAACTCGTCGGCGACTGATCAGCTCTCGGCGACGGCGTACATCATCGGCCCGACGACGACGAGGCCGACGCCCGCGATCCGGAACAGCATCGACCCGCCGGCCAGGGAGGTCGGCAACAACAGGAAGACCGCGCCGAAGGTGATGAGGACGAGCCCGACGACCTTCATCGACTTCAGCGGCAAGACGCCCAGGATCGACAACAGGAACACGCCCAGGATGATCTGTCCCACGTTGAACTGGCGCAGGACGTTGTCGATCGCCTGGAGGGGTAGCTCGAGCATTCCTGTTCGTATCTCCCTCCGATCCGGCCTTTAACCTTGCGATAGGCCCGTTACGGCGTTACGCGTCGGCCCGGGTGAGGGCGTCTCACTCCGCCGAAAGCGCCGCCGCGACGAGTTCGATCGGCGTCGGCGGTTTCGCCTCCGCTCCGGGACGGTCGCCGAGTTGGGTCCGACAGGACGCGCCGGGAGCGACGACCCGCTCGCCGGGACTGGCCTCGACCTGGTCGTAGAGCACCGACCCGATTGCCTCGCTCATCGAGGCGTGTTCGGCCTCGTAGCCAAAGGAGCCCGCCATCCCACAACACCCCGAGTCCAGCGGGTCGACCGCGTAGCCGGCCCGCCGGAGGACGCCGACGGCGTGGTGGTCCCGCGCCGCGGCCTTCTGATGGCAGTGGCCGTGGTAGGCCAGAGCCGTCCCGGGTGCCTCGAACTCGAGTCGGCCGTCGAGGTCGAACCGATCGACGTACTCACAGATTCCATAACTGTTGGCGGCGAGTTCCCGAACGGCCTCCCCGGAGAGGAGGTCGAGGTAGTCCGACTGGAGCATGACCGCGTCGGAGGGCTCGACGACGACGACGTCGTAGCCCGCCTCGACCGCCGGCGAGAGCGCATCGACGTTCTCCTCGGCGGTCTCTCGAGCGCGGTCGAGAAAGCCCTTCGAGAACGCGGGCCGACCGGTGTCGGAGACGTCGGGAACCGCGACGTGGACGCCCGCGGCCTCCAGGACGCGGACCGCGGCTCGGCCCGCCGCCGGATTGGAGTAGTTGGTGTAGGTATCGGGGTAGAGCACGACCCGTCGGTCGGCCTCGTGGGGGTCGACGGCGCTTACCCCGCGCTCGTCGAACCAGTCCTCGAAGGTCTCCCGGTGGAACGTCGGTAGCGATCGGTCCGTGGCGATCCCGACGGTCGCCTCCATGAGTTTGCGGGCGCCCGGAACCTTCGGCGCGAGGTTCGACAGCGGCGCCAGGGCGCTTCCCCACTTCGACAGTTCCTCGACGCGGGCGAACAGCTCGTCGCGGAACGTGGCGCCGTTTCGCTGGTGGTACTCGTGGGTCACCTCGGCTTTGAGCTTCGCCATATCGACCTCGCTCGGGCAGTCGATCGCACACCCCTTGCAGCCGATACAGAGATCCATCACCTCCTCGACGAACTCGTCGGAGAACGCTTCCCCGGGCTCGAGGTCGCCGTCCATCGCCGACCGGAGCGCGTTCGCCCGGCCGCGGGTGCTCGTGATCTCCTCGCGGCTCGCCCGGAACGTCGGACACATCACCCCGCCGGTGGTCTCCTGGTCGCCCCGACAGCCCCCACAGCCGTGACAGAGCTCGACCATCCCCTGCATCCCGTTGTCGTTGTCCCACTCGAGTGCGGGCTCGAAGCCCGACTCGAACTCGTAGTCGGGGGAAAACCTGAGGTGTTCTCGAAGATCGGTGGGGTCGCCCTCGCGGTAGACGACCTGGCCCGGGTTCAGGAGCCAGTCTGGGTCGAAGGCGGTCTTCAGCCCCCGAAACGCCTCCCAGACCCCCTCGCCGTACAGCTTCCGGTTCCACTGGGTTCGGGCGCGGCCGTCGCCGTGTTCGCCCGACACCGATCCCCCCAACTCGACCACGAGGTCGGTCACCTCGTCGGCGATGCCGTGGAGCTGGTCGAGCCCGAACTCCGTTTTCGTGTTAATCAGGGGGCGGACGTGGAGCACGCCGGGACCGGCGTGGGCGTAGAAGCTCGCGTAGGTGTCGTAGCTCTCCAGGATCTCCTCGAACCCCTCGAGGAACTCGGGGAGGGATTCGGGCGGAACGGCGGTGTCCTCGATGAAGGAGACGTGTTTCTCGTCGGTCGTCCGCGAGAGCAAGATCGGAAGCCCCGATTTCCGGAGCTTCCAGAACGTCGCGCGCTCCTCGGCGTCGTAGGCCTCGAGGGCATCGACGGCGATCGGGTCCCCGCCGTCGGGGATCTCCTCGGCGGGTTCTCCCTCGGGATCGGCATCGGGAACGCGGTCGGCGAGCAGGTCGGCGACCCGATCGCGACCCTCCTCGGGGCCGGAGGCGTAGAACTCCACGAGCAAGACGGCGTTCGTGCCGTCGGGGAGGATCCCGGTGACGGGGCCGAACTCGGCGGTCCCGCGCGCGAGGTCGATCAGGACGTCGTCGAGAACCTCGACGGCCGCGGGATCGTGTGCGAGGACGTTCTCGACGTCGGCCATCGCCTCGTGGAGCCCGCCATAACAGAGGAGGGCGACGGACTTCGTCGCGGGCACCGGCTCGAGGGAGACGGTCGCCTCAGTGACGATCGCCAGCGTTCCCTCGCTGCCCGCGAGCAGGCGCGCGA
Source organism: Saliphagus sp. LR7 (assembly GCF_003344565.1). Taxonomy (NCBI): domain Archaea; kingdom Methanobacteriati; phylum Methanobacteriota; class Halobacteria; order Halobacteriales; family Natrialbaceae; genus Saliphagus; species Saliphagus sp. LR7. The sequence continues at coordinate 104,090 of NZ_QPND01000011.1, forward strand.
GGTTGACCGTGCCGGCTTCGCCGGTCTCCTCGTCGCCCGGCAGGGGCTCTCCCCGCGCCTCGCAGACGAGCCGATCCAGGTTGTACCCCGAGACGTTTCGCTTGAGGTCGGGGTACGCTTCGCCGATCGCATCGGCGTCCTCCTCGAGAATCCGTTCTATCTCGGCGTAGATCCGGGCCTCGAGGTCGCCGTCGGGGTCCGCTCGCTTCGCGATCTCCGAGAGGGTGACCTCGCCGAACTCCGTGCGAGTGCCGTCGGCGAGGACGACCTCACAGGAGTCGATATAGGCATCAGTTTTGCCGTACTGCAGGGAGTGTGAGCCCGTCGAGTTGTTGCCGATCGCGCCGCCGATGGCGCTCTTGTCGCCCCAGGCGGGATCGGGTGCGAACTTCAGGTCGTGGGTCGCCAGGCGCTCGTTCAGGCTCCCGAGGATCGCCCCGGGCTGGACGGTCGCCTCCCGGTCGTCGGGCGCGACGGCGACGACGTCGTTCATGTACCGGGTGAAATCGAGGACGACCGCGCGGTTTACGGTCTGGCCCGCGAGGCTCGTCCCGCCACCCCGTGGGAGCACCGGGATCTCCCGGTAGGCACAGTACTCCACGACCGCGGCGACATCGTCAGTCGAGCGGGGGAAGACGACCCCGATCGGGGTCAGCTCGTAGGCGCTGGCGTCGGTCGCGTACAGCTCCCGCGAATAGGAATCGAAGCGGACGTCGCCCTCGACGCGGTCCTCGAGATCGGCGACCAGGGCCGGCCGGTCGACGTCGTCGCTCGCGTAGTCGTAGTTCGCCCGGCGGTCGTCGGCCGGGTCCTCCCGGGGCTCCGTTGCCATGGCTCGCCCTAGCGGAACGACGACATAAAGGGTCCCGGCTCGCGGCCGAAGCGTCGGCGAGGAGAATCGGAGTGGCCCCGTTTTCCCACGTGCGCCCCCGGGGCCGCCGTCCGCGGGTGGACGGCACGCGTAGTTGGCTCCGACCCCGCACGAGTCCACCCCCTACGTGAGTAGGTGTTCCGGCCGGCCGTCGTTCGTCGGCCAGGGACCCGGCGGGAGCCGGCCGAAACCTGGCCCTGCCGGACCGGGGCTTAACTTCCCGCTTCCCGTCGGCCCGAACGTGACCGACCGATCGATCTCCGACCGTCCGGCCGCACGCTCGCGGCTCGAGCACGCGGCGTACGCAAGCGCCCGTGGGCTCCAGGCGGGCCTGGTCGCGACGCTGATCATGACCGCCTTCCGGCTCCCGATCCTCCGGTCGCTGCCGCCCTCGGCGAACTTCTGGGCGCAGTACGTAAGCGGCGGCGAGCCCGAGGACCACCCGGCGATGGGCCTCCTCTTGCACCTCGCCTACGGCGTCGGCGGCGGCGCCCTCTTCGGCGGGCTGTTCGCTCTGCTCGAGTCCGAACGCTCGATCGAGCCCGAACAGCGCGGGCTCGTCTGGGGCGCCGTCTACGGAATGGCCATGTCGGCCTTCGGCTCGCAGGTCATGCTCGACGAACTACTCGACATCAGACTCGAGGCGGACGAACTCGCGCTCTTTCACGCCGCCCACCTCGTCTACGGGATCTCGCTCGGCGCCTGGGTCGGCTCGCGAGCCGAGGGGGTCGAGGACCCCGAGGCCGAATACGAGTACGACGACGGCAACTGATCGGATTCCGTACTCATTTATGGCGCGGGTCGGTACCGGCCGGTGATGGAACCCCTCGAGATCGGTGCGCGGCTGTTTGCCGGGGTCGCGCTCATTCTGATCAACGCCTACTTCGTCGCGATCGAGTTCGGCCTCACCCGGGCGCGACAGTATCCCGAGTCCGAGTTCGATACCCCCGGACTCCGGCGGGCCTGGGAGATGACCGACAACCTCGAGATCTATCTGACGACCTGTCAGATCTGGATCTCGGGGACCAGCATCGCCCTCGGGATCGTCGCCGAACCGGGGCTGGCCGCGATCTTCGAGCCGTTCTTCCAGAACACCTGGCTGGCCTCGATCGGTGCCGGCTCCCTCCTCGCTTTCTTCCTCATCAACATGGTCCACCTCACCCACGGCGAGCAGACGCCGACCTACCTCGGCGTCGAGCGCTCGAAGCAGGTCTGTGAGTACGGCTCGGGCCCGCTGTACTGGTTCGCGTGGCTGATCTCGCCGCTGATCAAGTTCGGCGACTGGGTCGCAAAGGGGACCCTCCGGCTGTTCGGAATCGAGATGACCGGCTCCTGGACCGAGACCGAGACGGAGGTCATCGAGTCCCGGGCGGACCTGCGAAACAGTCTCGGGACGGTGCTAGAGGAGAGCGACCTGAGCGAGGAACGCCGTGGCGAGGTGATGAACGCCCTCTACGTCGGCGAACAGCCCGTCAGTGACGTGATGGTGCCCGCCGAGGAGATCGTCACCCTCTCGACGGCCGACTCCGTCGAGGAGAACGTCCGACGGATGGCCGAGAGCCCCCGGACCCGGTACCCCCTCGTCGGCGAGAAACTGACCGACTTCGAGGGCGTCATCTACTCGCCGCTGTTCGCCAAACACCGCGAGGAACTCGCGTCCGGCGAGATCGGGTTCGCCGAGATCGCGACGCCGCCGATGACGCTGTCGCCCGACGCCGACGTCAGCGACGCGATCGATCAGTTCCAGGCCGAAAACCAGGAGCTCGCGCTCGTGATCGAGGACGGCGAGGTCGTCGGGCTGGTGACCGTCACCGATCTCCTGGAGGAGGTCGTCGGCGAGATCGAAGACCCCATCGACCGCGAACAGCTGGACTAAGTCTCTCTTCCCGGCGGCAGGTCTCGACTCTCGACGGCCGTCCTCGAGAGGGCGGTCCACGACACTCCCTCGTCCATCTCCTCGGAGCTCCCGTCGGTCCCGGAGTTTTTACGCGATGACGGGCCCAGGCGGGCCATGTCCGACCGCGCCTACGGACGGCGGACGGTGCTGGAGGTGCTGGGAACGCTCGCGGCGATCGCCCTCGCCTCGCTGTTCGGGACGGCAACCAGTGTCCGCGACGGGAGCGGGCCGCCCGGCCCGGAACCGCCCGGCGGCGAGGGTGGAGGGCTCCCACCCCGGGAGGCCACGGGTCCGCCGTTTGCGACCTCGTCCGACGCCGCGGTCGCGATCGTCGACCGGATCGTCGACGGACGGTTCGTCGTGATCCTCGTCGAGAGCGAAGACCGGGCCGTCCTCGAGACCGACGACCCGATCCTCCCCGGCGCAAGCGAGTGCGACGCCCTCCTCTCGTGGTTCGACGACGAGGGCGACCTCGTGGCGGTCGAGCGCCTCCCCGGAGAAAGCCGACGCCGCCGCCGAAACCGGAATCGGTTCGACGAACTCTCGGAACGCCCGAACGGTTCAGCGGGGGCATCGACACGTAAGCGTCCCGGCGGGAGCACCTACTGGTCGAAGCCGACCCGGATCATCTCCCCCCACCCGCCCTCCCCGCGGAGGTACCGGACGACCGCGACCCAGGCGATCCAGGACTTCCACTGTCGGTAGGGGACGTGCTCTACGAGGCCGTAGCCGAGCAGCCTAGCGATGTCCCGCGGGTTCCGGTAGCGCCGGAAGCTGACGACTTCGTTCAGCACCGAGAGCCACGACAGGAGGGTGCCTATGCCGACGGCGATCCCCAGGAAGAGCAGGAAGAAGGGGGCGTTCAGGATCCCGAGCAGGAAGGCGATCGGGACGAGGAGGTAGCCGACGCCCTCGATCAGCGGGCCGATCGTCTCGACGAGGAGGAAAAAGGGGAGCGCAACGAGCCCGATGACGCCGTAGTTCGGATTGCCGATCATCCGGCGATGGATCCACAGCGTCTCGACCATTCCCCGGAACCAGCGGCCCCGTTGGCGGGCCAGTACCGCCCGCGAGGCGGGCACCTCCGTCCAGACGACGGGGTAGGGGACGAACTCGATCCGGTAGTCCTCGCCCGCGAACTCGCGATGGAGCCGGACGATCAGCTCCATGTCCTCGGTGATGGTGTCCGTCGAGTACCCGCCCACCTCCCGGACGGCACTGGTCCGGAAGAGGCCGAACGCCCCCGAGATGATCAGGAGGCCACCGATCCCGCTCAAGCCGATCCGTCCCGAGAGAAACGCCCGGAGGTACTCGACGACCTGGAGGTTCGCCAGACGATTCCTCGAGAGTCCGACCTCCCGGACGACCCCGCGGCCGATCGAACAGCCGTTGGCGACCCGGACCGCCCCGCCGGTGGCGATCGTCCGGTCGGGATCCCGGAGGAACGGTTCGGCGACCTCCAGAAGCGCCCCCCGCTCGATGACGGTGTCGGCGTCGACGGCACAGAACAGGGGCTGGTCGGTGAAGAAGACGCCCGCGTTGAGGGCGTCCGCCTTTCCGCCGTTTTCCTTGTCGATGACGACGAGGTCGATCCGCGGGGACTGGTAGACTCCCCGGACCTCCTCGCAGGGGAGGTCGACGGGGACCGGCGCCTCGATCGGCTCGAGGTCGAAGGACTCGACGAGTACGTCGAGCGTGGCGTCGGTCGAACCGTCGTTGACGACGACGAGGTCGTAGTTTCCGTACTCTAAGTTGCGAAGCGACCGGACGGTCTCGACGATCGTCACCTCCTCGTTGTAGGCGGGGACGACGACGCTGATCCCCGGCAGGAACGGCGAGTTGTGTGGTTCATAGGCCGGTTCGATCAGCCAGTCGCGGACGTTGCCCGCCAGAACCGCGATCGAGACGAGGTGGATCAGTAGGTAGCTGCCGTTGACGAGCGCGAAGTAGAGCACGAAAAACCAACTGGCGAGCCAGAGGGCCGTCGAGACGCCGGCGGCTACGTCCATCCGGTCGCAACCCTCCTCGGCGTCCGTCGTTCGGCCCCGGCCCACGCGACGGTCCGCGCGACCGCCTCGTCCGGTTGGCCCGTCCCGTCGGTCACGCTCTCGAGCCCGCCGACCCGCCGGAGGGTCCGGGCGGCCGCCAGCCGGGCGCGGTCGTCGGGATCGTTGTAGACGCCGTACCGGAGCCAGTCGACCGATTCACCGTCGCCCCACTTGCCGAACAGCTCGTAGGCCGCCGTCCGGACCGCCGGCTCCGGGTCCGCGAGCGCCCGCTCGGCGTCGACGCGCTCGCGGAGCTCCCGGCGCCAGCCCTGGCGGGCGAACGCCGACAGCGCCGTTGCCCGCACCTGTGGCGAGTCGTGGTCGAGGAGCGCGGGGAGCCACGCGAACCGGTCGGCCCGCTCGGTCGCCTGGCAGTGAGCGAGAACGGTCAGGGTCTGGACCACCAGCCCCTCCGACCACCAGGTCGCCTCCGCGTCGGCGTGAGCCAGCAGCGGGGTCGCGTCCCGGCGATTGAGCCGGTAGAGCGTGTCGAGTCCGAACACCGACAGCCGCTCCTCGCCCGACCATAACAGGAGCGAGGTCCCGTCGCGGGCGGCGTCGGGTCCGCCGGCGACGGAGAGCAGGCGGGCGGCTCCCGCACGGGTCGCGGGATGGTCCGTACAGCGCTCCCGGAGGCGCTCGGTCGGAACGTCGCGCTCGAGGAGGGTCAGCCAGATCAGTCCCCGGAGCCGGCTGGTCACCGTCCGGCTGGCGAGCAGGTCGACCGCGCGGTCGCCGACCCCGAGGGCCTCGGCGAGGTCGACGAGCCGGTCGCGCTCGCGCCCGCGGAGCTGGCGGAGGTAGCGGGCGAGAAGCCGCCGGAGGACGAACCGTTCGGTGAGCGACAGCTCCCCGACCCACCCCGACCAGTTCGGGTCCGGCCGGTCGAGCCGGGCGAACAACTCCTCGACCAGGCGAGGACGGGCCCGCTCGCGCCGGCGGTCGAACCGGGCCAGGAGGATCGAGACCACGAGCGCGAGCGCGCCGACGACGGCGGTCGCGGCGACGATGGCGACGAAGGCGCTCCCGAGAGCGTTCATCGGACCAGCCGCCCCAGCCGCGCGGAGACCTCCGAGGGACTGAACGGCTTGGTGACGTAGTCGTCGGCGCCGAGTTCGAACCCCCGAACGACGTCGCGTTCCAACCCGCGGCCGGTGACCATGACCACCGGAAGCTCCTCGAGGTCGTCGTGGTCGCGCAGCCGGCTCAGGATTCCGAAGCCGTCGAGCCCCGGCAGCATCAGGTCCAGGACGAGCCCGTCGGGAAGCTCGTCGGCCCCCTCGAGGCGCTCCCAGCAGTCCTCGCCGTCGTCGATCGCCACGACGTCGTAGCCGTCGGTCTCGAGGCGGTAGGCGAGCAACTCGCGGACGTGCTCGTCGTCCTCACAGACCAGAACCCGTTCAGCCATCCGTCGCTCCCCTCCGCGAGAGGTCGGACACCACCTCGCCCGCGAGTTCGACCGTCGAGAGCGGCCGGTGGGCGAACTGATCGTGGCCCGTGATCGCCGTCCACTCGCCGCCGGTCGGCGGCGGGCCGACGGCCACCAGCGGGAGGTGGGCCGGCTCCGCCGGGTCCCGCAGCGCCGCGACGAGTTCCGCGTCGACCCCTTCCGTCCCGGTATCGAGGACCGCGACGTCGGCACCGTTGGCCGCGATCGTCTCGAGGACGCCGGCGGCGCCACTGCGAGGATCGACCTCGATGACCGACGCCTCCTCGACACCGGTCAACGTCTCACGGAACCGGTCGTCGACCGGTCCGAGGAGGGCGACCGTGCTCTCGCCCGCCAGATCGGAAAGCACCTCGCGGAGTCGCCTCTCGGACGCGGTCGGGGAGACGATCGCCGAGACGCCGAGCGCCGGCGCCGGAAGCGAGTCGGCGTCGACGGTCGAAACGACCGTGAGGCCGACGACCTCCTCGCGGCCGGCGCGCTCCCGGAGGGCCTCGAGGTCGGCCCGCGTCGGAACGCCACAGTCGACGACCGCGTGATGGGGGCCGTCGGGCTCGCCCTCGAGGACCTCGTACCCGGAGCGCTCGAGTTGCTCGACGAGCAGCCGGTCGAACCCGTCGTCGACCGACAGGGCGACCGGGGGCGCGGAGTCGGGGGCCGCGGGGAGGGGGTCGTCGCTCTCGACGACCTCCGCGACGCCGTCGGCCTCGAAGGCGTGTGCGATCACCGTCCCCAGCTCCTCGCTCGCGCCGACGATCTCCTCTAGGGCGTCGCGCTGTTCGTCGGTTACCGGGCCGAACGCGCCGTCGAGCGCCAGCTCGGCGTTGCCGAGGATCGGCGCGATCCGCCGCCGGAGCTCGTAGGCGAGGGTTTCGGTCTCCTCGTCTCGAATGACCGTCATGGCTGGTGAGATCGACTCGTCGGTCGACCATAAAAACATGGATGGTTGACAGTCATGTGATCGTACCCGTCGGAGTCCGACCGTCGCGGAGTCCCGTCCCCGGGCCGGGACGCGATACCCATTGGACAAACGACATCATAGATGCAAACGTTTTTACCCCGGTTGAAACACTTGTGGAGGTGTAGCATGGGAGGCCGTCCGGGGAGTCGGGTTCCGGGGACCGGGAGCCGTATCGACCGACGAACGCTGCTTGCGACCGCGCTGTCGGGGACGACGGCGACAGCCGGCTGTCTCGCCGGCGCCGGGAGCGGTCTCGGGGAGGACTCCGGGGAGGAGCGGGTCGACGAGGTGGCGATGGTCTCGAGTCCCGCGGGGTTCGACGACGACGCGTTCAACGACGAGGCCCTGGCCGGCCTCCAGGAGGCCGCCTCCGAGTACGGGTTCGGGATCCGGACGATCCAGGCGACCCAGCCCGAGCGTTACGAGTCGGTCCAGGCGGACGCCGCCGAGGAGGGCCACGATCTGGTCGTCTGTGCCAGCGACTACCACACGGACGCGCTGTCGACGAACGCGGCGACCTACCCCGACCAGAACTGGATGTTGATCAACAACGCCATCCAGGGCGCCGACAACGTCTCGGGCTGGATCGAGCGCAACGACCAACTCTCCTTTCTCGCGGGGGTCGTCGCCGGCACGATGACCGGCGAACGGTTCCATCACAACCGGTACCGGACCGATCCCGAGAGCGCGACCGTCGGCTTCGTCGGCGGCGAGGAGAGCGATCTGCTCCGGGCGTTCGAGCGCTCCTACGTCGAGGGCGCCCGGTGGGCCAACGAGGACGTCGAGGTGCTCTCGGGGTACGGCGGCAGCTTCGAGGACCCCGCCGGCGCCGACCGCGTCGCGAGCGCCCAGATCGACGACGGCGCGGACGTCGTCTGGCACGCGGCCGCCGGGGCCGGCGAGGGGGTGTTCGCGGCGGCCGACCGGCGGGGCCGGTTCGCCCTCGGGGTCGACACCGATCAGTCGGTGGCCGTCGAGGAGTACGCCGACGTCATCCTCGGCTCGGCCGTCAAGGCCGTCGACTCGGCGACCTACCGGGTCGCGAAAGCGGTCGTCGAGGACGAGTTCGAGGAGGTGGTCGGCGAGCGGACCCTGAGCGTCGCAAACGGCGGGGTCGGCTTCGTCGTCGGCAGAGAGTTCGAAGACCGCCTCCCCGAGGGCGTCCTCGAGGCCGTCGGCGACGCCGAGGACGCCCTCGAGGAGGGGCGGGTCGATCTCAGCTGTGGCCCGACCGGCTGTTGAGTCGGTCCAGGAGGTCGCTACGCGACGTCCCGGACGCGGACGTCGAGGACGAGCGTCTTCCCCGCGAGTTCGTGATTGAAGTCGACCTCGACGGTGTCACCGGCGACGGCAGTGACGTCCCCGTGGAGGTCGTTTCGCGCCTCGACGTGGAGGCCGATCTCCGGCGGCCGCCCGACCATCGCCTCGAACTCGCCGACGTCGTACTCCCGGACCCGATCGGGGTCGTACTCGCCGTAGCCGTCCTCGGGCGGGACGGTGACGGTCGCGGTCTCGCCGACGTCCATCCCGACGACCGCCTCGTCGAGCCCCTCGATGACCTCGTTCCGGCCGACGGTAAAGGCGAGGGGCTCGCTCTCGTCGTCGTCGCCGGTCGGCTCCGGTCCCCCGCTCTCGGTGCCCGGCGGGTCCGACGTCGCGAACACGGTCCCGTCCTCGAGCCGGCCGACGTACTCGAGCAGTACCCGATCGCCGGGTTCGACGCTCACGGGTCGTACTACGCGAAGGCGAGGATAGCCCTTTCGATGAGCCTCGGGAGGACGCCTCGGAGATGCTACCGCTGGAGATCGTACAGGCGGCGGAACGCGGTCGGGGGAAAGCGCAACTCGAGGCGACTCGGCGGTCGTCCCTTGCCGGTCGACAAGTCGGACCGGACGCGCTCGACGACGGCGATTTCGGCCATCTCGTAGAGGAACCGTTTGACCGTTCCCGCGGAGAGATCGACGTCGGGTTCGGCGCTGATCGCCTCGGTCGTCGCGGTGACCGAACCCCGATCCTCTGGATCGAGGTCGACGAGGTGGCGCAACACGAGTCGCTTGTTGGCCGGCAGCGAGAGCACCCTCCCGAGGGAGACCGACGGCCGCGGGATCTCCTCGATCGCCGCCGTGACGTCGGCCTCGGTGAGACGAGTGCGTCCCTCCCGGTCGGCCCGGTCGGCGGCGACGAACAGCGCGGTCAGCCCGTCGTGGGCGTTGCCCTCGGCCCAGACGGCGATCCGACGCGCCAGGTCGTGCTCGAGTGCCTGCTGGGCGAGCCCCGCCGAGGCACGCGCCATCAGAACGTCGACGAGCACCCGGCGCCGGTAGCGCTCGACCGGGATCGACGTCGCCGTGTACCTGCTCAGGCTCGTCTCCTCCGGGTCGGCTCTCCCGACGGCGAGCCAGCTCACGGTGCTCGGAAGGCCCGCAAACAGGTCGGCGAGCGCCGCCGCGTCGATCCCCCCGGGATCGTCGACGTGGTCGACCGCCACGACGGCCCCGGTCCGGGACGACCCCAGCAGCGCGTGGAGGCGCTCGCGGAGCTCCGCCGTACCGACCCCGTGGTCGGGGACCGGCTCGTCGACGAGCTCGTCGAGGACGCCGTGGTAGAAGGCGAACTCGCTGGTCACCTCCCGCAGGTCGACGTAGACGAACTCGGGAACCGTCGGCGGCACCGCCCGCGTGCTCGTGTGGATGATCGACCGCGTCTCCCTTGACAGCCCTCCCAGATGCGCGAACAGCGCCGTCACGATCGCGGATTTTCCGGACCCGAACGGGCCGTGGACGTACGCGTTCGGGGGGAGCCCGCCCTCGAACACCGGATCGAGATGGTCGAGCAGTCGCTCGAGTACGGGTCCCCGATCGGACGGTTCGTCGACGTGTGCGACCGGCGACAGCGAGTCGTAGTTCCGGATCAGGCGAGGGCTCCCGTCCTGGCGTCGCCGTCGTTCGATTCTCGCGTCGATGTCCATGTATTGGCCGGATCGTCGTCGGTGGGGAGTTTCGGTCACACCTAAAAAAGGATCGCGATCGGTGCTCTCAGAGGTAGCCCGCGTTCGGGAGTACGCCGAGGAGTGCGAGGATCCCGACACCCAGCATCGCGAGCGCGATCGCCATCGCCGGCGGGTCGACGTGGGTCCCCGAGTGGGCGTAGAACAGCCGCTGGGTCAGTTCGCCCAGCAGTCCGCTCGCCGCCCCGAACACGCCGGCGGCGAGCAGGGCGACGACGCTCCCCGCGACGGGGTCGAAGACGACGGCGCCGACCGCACCGACGAGCGTGATGTGGTGGGTCACCGGGATCTTCTCGACGCCGAGGTTCAAGAACAGCAGGCTCATCGCGGAGATCGCGTAGCCGAGGAAGATACTCCCGGTCTGGATCCAGATGTATCCCCCGAGGATCCCGCCGACGAGGCCGATGACCGTGACGCCCGACCACTCGTACTGGTGGGGGAGCCACGGCTCGGTCGCTAACCGACCCACGTGTTCTCTCTTCTCGCCTTCGGCTTCCGGATACGGCGTCTCGCTCTCGAAGAGGGACATGTCGAGGTAGCCCGATCCCCTCGGCTTTCCGACGAGCGGGTAGCCGAAGGCCAGACGGGCGAGAAGCGCCGTCGCGACCACCGAGACCGCGATGAAGTCCGTCGGGGGTGTCGTCTCCATGACGTTGATGAAGAGTCCGTTGGCCAGTTGCGTGATGAGCATCCCGACGACGCCGAAGACCGCGCCCACCGCGAGGATGTCCGGCTTCGTCCCGAACGCGTACAGGATGTCCTTCCCGAAGTGGTAGTCCCACCCCTCGGGTTTCATCTCGGGATACTTCTTGCCGGCGTACGCCGACGCGGCGACACCCCCCGCGAAAGCGATATGCGGGCCGGTGACGGCGCCAAAGCCGATGACGCCGGTGACCCCGGTCGCAAGATCGCCCGCGGCGACGACGTCGAGTCCCGCGATCTCCCGCTCGAGGATCGCGATGCCCTCGCCGAGGAAGACGACGAACCCCGTGAAGACGAACGCCGGGAGCGCGCCGAGGGCCGCGCCGAAAGCACCCCCCGCAAGCGCGGTGATGAACAGGAGCGCGAACTCCTCCCAGGCCATCCCGACGACCGGAACCTGAAGGACGATTCCGTCCATCGTGTTACTCCTCGCGCGCCCAGTCGAGCGAGCGCTCGACGGCGTCGTCCCACCGGCCGTACATCCGATCGGCCGTCGAGTCGTCCATCTCGGGGACGAACTCCCGGTCGACCCGCCAGTTGTCCCGCAACTCCTCGATGTCGTCCCAGTAGCCCACGGCCAGCCCGGCCGCGTACGCCGATCCCAGCGCCGTCGTCTCGTCGACGACCGGACGGGCGATCTCCGTCTGGATGATGTCGGCCTGGAGCTGACACAGGAAGTCGTTCTTGACCGCGCCGCCGTCGACCCGCAGCGACGTCGTCTCGATCCCCGAATCCGCCTCCATCGCCTCCGCGATGTCCCGGGTCTGGTAGGCGATCGACTCCAGAGTCGCCCGGACGATGTGTTCCTTCCCGGTCCCGCGGGTCATCCCCACGATCGTCCCCCGGGCCCGCCCGTCCCAGTGGGGCGCACCCAGCCCGGTAAACGCCGGCACCATGTAGACGCCGTCGGTCGAATCGACGGAACTCGCGAGCTCTGCGGTCTGTGCGGCGTTGTTGATGAGGTCAACGTCCTCCAACCACTCGATGGCGGCGCCGGTGATGAAGATCGAGCCCTCGAGGGCGTACTGGACCGGCTCGCCCGAGAGCTGGAAGCCGACGGTCGTGAGCAGGCCGTGGTCGGACTCGACCGCCTCCTCCCCGGTGTTCATCAGGTAGAACGACCCGGTGCCGTAGGTGTTCTTCGCGTCCCCCGTGTCGAAACAGGTCTGTCCGAACAGCGCCGCCTGCTGGTCGCCGAGGGCCCCGGCGACCGGGACCTCGGCACCGAGGAAGCCGTCGGGATCGGTGTGTCCGTACAGGTTCTCGTCCGAGGAGGGCCGGACCTCGGGCAGCATCGCCTCCGGAACGTCGAACTCCGCGAGGAGGTCGTCGTCCCACGCCATCTCGTGGATGTCGTACAGCATCGTCCGGGAGGCGTTCGTGACGTCCGTGATGTGGTTGCCCGTCAGGTTGTAGACCAGCCACGAGTCGATCGTCCCCATCAACAGCTCGCCGTCGCGGGCGCGTTCGCGCAGGTCCCGCGACCGGCCGCTCTGGAGCTTCAGGGGCTCGGCGTTGTCAAGGATCCACTCGACTTTCGTCGCCGAGAAGTAGGCGTCACACTCGAGGCCGGTCTTCTCGCGGATCCCCTCGACCTTGCTCGCGTCCTGGAGTTCCTCGACGCGATCCGTGGTTCGACGGTCCTGCCAGACCAGGGCGTTGTGTATCGGCCGGCCGCTGTCTGCGTCCCAGACCATCGTCGTCTCGCGCTGGTTGGTGATTCCGACTGCCGCCAGCTGCTCGGGGTCGAGGTCCGCCTCCTCGAGCGCCGTCTCGACGACGTGTACAGTGTTCTCCCAGATCTCTACGGGATCGTGTTCGACCCAGCCCGGTTCCGGGTAGATCTGTTCGTGTCGTTCGTAAGAGTTGGCGACGACCTCCCCGCTGTGGTCGAAGACCATGAAGCGGGTCCCGGTCGTTCCCTGATCGATCGCGCCGACGTATGAAGTTGCCATGATTGTGACTCTCCGTCAGGCGGCAGTTTACTAACCGAGCCACCTTGACAGTAAACAATAGCGGGATATGTATTAAATGTTCTCCATAATCGGGGAGAATCACGGAACGCTCGGTCGGTCCCAGGAGCATGATCGGCGGATAGAAGCGACACTGGTGCCGTTCGGGGCCAGAGTCGCCTCGATTGTCCCAAACCGCCCCTCCGATGGATCGTCGGCGGTGACCGCATGGGGCCTCTTGCTCGCCCGGCGGGTTCTCGATTTCACTCCGCGATGAGGACGAGCCGGCAGCGTGACCATCCCGTCCGAAACGCCGCCGGATCGCGCGTTCGGGCCGTCCATCGACCGCGTTCACCGCTCCCAACGAGCGGTTCGGCCAGCGATCGGCGGTAGCGAGACGGTTCGGGCGCGACGGGGACGCGATCCGCGGGCCGAAGCGGTCCGTTCCGACGAGGAAGTTCTCGGGCGGATAGTGACCGTCGGCTGAATAAGTTTACCACCAGCTTCGACCCACCGGTTAAATAAAGTGGATCGGGGCCGAACGGGACGAACGGAGATGGGATCGCCACCACACATCGCAGTCATCGGGGGCGGATCGACCGGAGCCGGGATCGCCCGCGACCTCTCGATGCGGGGCCTGGACGTGACCCTCGTCGAACAGGGGAACCTGACCCACGGCACGACCGGCCGGATGCACGGGCTGCTCCACAGCGGCGGGCGGTACGCGGTCTCCGACCGGGCGAGCGCGAGGGAGTGTATCGAGGAGAATCGGGTACTCAGGGAGATCGCGACCCACTGCGTCGAGATGACCGGCGGCCTGTTCGTCAAACGCCCGGAGGACGACGAGGAGTACTTCCAGGAGAAGCTTCGGGGCTGTCGAGCGTGTGGGATCCCCGCCGAGGTGGTCTCGGGGGCGGAGGCCCGCGCGATGGAGCCCCACCTGGCGAAAGACGTCGAGAAGGCGATCTCGGTCCCCGACGGCGCGGTCGACCCCTTCCGGCTCGTGGTCGCGAACGCCGCGAGCGCGATCGAACACGGCGCGCGCATCGAGACCCACTCGACGGTCAGGGACGTCCTCATCGAAGACGGCGAGGTGGTCGGCCTCGAGGTCGAACACGCCTCGGGCGCCGGCAAGCGCGTCCACGGCACCGAGGGGGGACGCGAGGAGATCCGCGCCGACTACGTCGTCAACGCGACGGGCGCGTGGGCCGGCCGGATCGGCGAGATGGCGGGCGTCGACATCGAGGTCCGGCCCTCGAAGGGCGTCATGACCATCATGAACGTCCGGCAGGTCGACACCGTCATCAACCGCTGTCGGCCGAAGGGCGACGCCGATATCGTCGTCCCCCACGAGACGACGGCCATCCTCGGCACGACCGACGAGGAGGTCGAGGACCCCGAGGAGTACCCCGAAGAGGGGTGGGAGGTGGACCTGATGATCGAGACGCTGTCGGAACTGGTGCCGATGCTCGAGGACGCCCGGACGATCCGCTCGTTTTGGGGCGTGCGCCCGCTGTACGAACCGCCCGAGGTCGGGAGCACGGACCCGACGGACATCACCCGCGACTACTTCCTGCTCGACCACGCCGAACGCGACGGCCTCGAGGGGATGACGAGCATCGTCGGCGGGAAGTTCACGACCTACCGGATGATGGGCGAGGAGATCAGCGACCACGTCTGCGCGCAGTTCGGGATCGACGCCGACTGTCACACCGCCGACGTTCCGCTACCGGGCAGCGAGGACTTCACCGTGCTCCGGGACTACATGGACGAGTTCGGCCTGCGATCGCCCATCGGCCGGCGGAGCGTCGAACGCCTCGGCTCCCGGGCCGACGAGGTACTGACGACCAGCGATCCCAACCCCACCGTCTGTACCTGCGAGGGAGTCACCCGCGCGGAGATCCGAGACGCGATCGAGGGGTCGGGCTCGGACCTGAACGCGGTCCGGATCCGGACCCGCGCCTCGATGGGCAACTGCCAGGGGGGCTTTTGTTGTCATCGCATGGCCGGCGAACTCCACGGCGAGTACGACGAGGACGTCGCCCGGCAAGCGTGGGACGAGCTACTCCAGGAGCGTTGGAAGGGCCAGCGCCACGCCCTCTGGGGCGAACAGCTCTCCCAGGCCGCACTGAACTACGCGCTCCACGCCACGACACAGAACCGCGACCGCGACCCGGCCGACGGCGATCCCGTCGACTTCACGGCGTTCGACGGCGGCGCCCGATCAAGCGAGCCCTCGGGAACGGCCGGCGTCGCCACCGACGGAGGGGGCCAGGATGGCGATTGAGTCGGAGGTGCTCGTCGTCGGCGGGGGGCTCGCGGGACTGACGAGCGCGCTCGCGGCCGCACGCGAGGGCGCGGACGTCCGGCTGGTCTCCTACAAGCAGAGCTCGCTGCACCACGCCTCCGGGCTGGTGGACTTGCTGGGGTACACGCCAGACGGCGAGGGGCCAATAGTCGATCCCTACGCCGCGATGCCCGGGTTGCCCGACGACCATCCGTACCGAACGGTCGGCGTCGAGACGGTCCGGGAGGCGATGACTCTGTTCGACGACGTGACCGACTACCGCGGCGGCCACACCGACGCGAACGCGCTGGTCCCGACCCACGGCGGGACGGTCAAACCGACCGCGCGCTACCCGGCGGGCGCGGCCGCCGGGCTGGCGAGCGACGACCGCAACGTGTTGCTGGTGGGCATCGAGTCCATGACCGACTTCGATGCGCCCCAGGCCGCGGCCCACCTGGAGGCCGCGGGCGTCCCGTTCGACGTCCGCGGGGAGACGATCCGATTTCCAGGCGACCTGCGGGCGGACGCGAAGGTGACCCGGTACGCGAAGCTGCTCGACACGAACGGCGAGGTCGCCGTCCGGGGGCGAACGCGGGGCGCCCGCGACGCGCTCGCCGAACGGGTCAACACCGTCCACGGGAACGAACGGCGCGTCGGTTTCCCGGCCGTCCTCGGCGACCAACATACCGACGCCGTGCGCGGTGCGCTCGAGGACCGGATCGGCGCCGACGTCTTCGAGGTTCCGATGGGACCGCCGTCGTTACCCGGCCTCCGGCTGGAAGAGGCCCTGTTCGAGGCCCTAAAGGAGGCCGGCGCGAGCGTCGAGACCGGAAACCCGGTCGTCGATTTCGACGCCGACGGCGGGGAAATCGAGACGGTGTACGTCGAGAAAAACGGCGCGCGGATCCCCAACCGCGCCGACCAGTACGTCCTCGCGACGGGCGGGCTGGTCGGCAAGGGCATCGAATCGGATCGGGAGTCGGTCCGGGAGCCGGTGTTCGACTGTCACGTCGCCCACGCCGACGACCGCTACGAGTGGTTCGACGGCGACGCCTTCGGCGACCACCCCTTCGCCAGGTTCGGCGTCGACACCGACGAAACGCTCCGTCCGCTCGCCGCCGACGGGCGAGTCGAGTTCGAGAACCTGCGGGCGGCGGGATCGGTGGTCGGCGGCTACGACTTCGCCGCGGAGAAATCGGGCAGCGGCGTCTCGATCGCGACGGGCTACGTCGCGGGCAACACGGCTGCGATGGAGGTACGATGAGCGACACAGGACCCCAAACCGACTTCGATCCGATCGAACCGAACACGGGCCGCGAGTTCGAGCCCGTCGACGTCTTTCCTGCGACCGAGGAGTTCGACCTGCGTCCGGGCGCCGACTCCTGTTTCAAATGCTCGGCGTGTGATACGAGCTGTCCGGTCGCGGAGGTCGACGACGACTTCCCCGGACCGAAGTTCCAGGGGCCCGAACAGTGGCGGCTCAAGCGCCGGGAGGGTCACGAGATCGACGACTCGGTGATGTCGTGTTCGAACTGCATGCGCTGTGACGACGCCTGTCCGTCTGGCGTTCCGCTCTCCCAGATGCACAACACTGCCCGCGGGGAGTACGTCAGCGAGCAAATGAGCAAGACGTCGGTCGAATACTGGCGCAACCGCGTCCTCTCGAACTACCGCACCTCCGCCTTCCTCGCCAGCAAGGTGCCCCGCCTCGCCAACGTCGCGATGAACTTCGGGCCGGCCCGCTGGCTCATGGAGAAAACGATGGGTGTCACCAAAGAACGCGAGTTCCCCGAGTTCGCGTCCACGACGTTCCGCGAGTGGTGGGCCGAGCGCGGCGGGGCCGACGAGTCCCGTCGCCGTGCCAGAGCGCATCGTGAGCGTCTGGGACTGGACCGCGACGCCGACAAACGGGTCGCGTACTTCCACGGCTGTTACTCGAACTACAACACCACCGAGGTCGGGAAGGCAATGGTCCGCGTCTACGAACGCTACGGCTACGAGGTCGTCGCCCCCGAGCAGAAGTGCTCCGGGACACCGATGTTCGCCAACGGGATGCTCGCGGACGCGCGACGCCACGCCGAGGTCAACGTCTCCTCGATGGCGGACCTCGTCGAACAGGGGTACGACGCCATCGCGTCGTGTACCTCCTGTTCGATGGCGCTTCGCCAGGAGTACCCCGAACTGTTCGACATCGAGGGCATCGAGACGGTCGCCGCCAACACCTTCGAGTCCGTCGAGTACCTGCGCATCCACGAGGATCTCAAAAACGACGTCCGGGAGGCGAGCGTCTCCGGGGAGCTGGCCAGGGAGTTCGCCTACCACGCGCCGTGTCACGCCCGCAATCAGGGACTGGAGCGCCAGTCAGTCGAGTTGTTCGGCGACCTCGAGGGCGCCGGCATCGAGGACGTCGGCGACTCCTGTTCGGGGATCTCGGGAACCTACGGCTGGAAAGAAGAGAAGTACGAGACCTCGATGGAGATCGGCGAGGAGATGTTCGACCACATGGCCGAGGCCGACGGCGACGTCGGGATGACGGAGTGTCCGACGTGTGCGATGCAGATGGAACACGGCACCGGCTACGAGATCCGCCACCCCCTCGAGTTGCTCGAGGAGGCGCTGGTCGAGAACCCGCAGTCGGAACCGTAGCGGGTACGGTCGGAGTCGGTGCCGAGAACTCGTCAGTCGGTGGAGTTATTAGACGGCGTTGTAGAAGCATTTTCATCGTCGTTAGAAGCAGTAGAGGCAGTTTCATTAGATCCATTAGCATCGTCTGACGGGGTTGATGGTGACTCTAACCCAATGGTAACGTCATCGACTCCAGAAGCATCAATAGTGGTTCCATTGCTTTCAAAGCCGTCAGCACTTACGTCGATGGTCCATTCACCACAGCGTTCATCGATAATTGCTTCACCAGCTTTGTTAGTAGATCCGTCTGTATTAGCAAAGGCTCCAGCAGTAGTCGTAATGTCAACATCGATGGTAGCACCAACGATAGGTTCTTCAGCTTCGTCTAGGACAGTGATAGTGGTACTACACAAAGGTTCATTGAAGGTTTCTATTTGAACTTCAGTATCATCATGAACTTCTACGCTAGTCGTTTTCCCATATTCGTATAGATGGCCTTGTTGTCTAGTTGCAGCAGTAATGTCTACAACACCATTGTCGGCTAATGCATAGATGGAAACACCATCAGCAGGCTCTTCATATACATCTATGGTTGCAACGCCATCGTCGTTAGTTTGGATAATGCCATTGCCACCACTAAACATCAAAAAGCTTTGAATTGGTTCACCATCATCGACGGTAGTGATGGTTAGCTCATATGGCGGACCATCATCGTCTTCTTCAGTGTGAGAGCTATCAGAAGCTTCTGAAGTATCATTTTCTTCTTCAGTAGAGGTGTCTTCTTCGGTGTCATTCCCCTCCCCTTCATCTGGAGTGTCTTCTCCAGTGCTTTGTTCTTCAGTATCTTCCTCTACAGTTTCCTCTTCGGTATCCATCTCCTCTTCTTCAGTTTGTTGTGCCGTTTCAGTTGATTGCTCTTCAGTGGTCTGTTGATCGTCAGACGCATTATCAGAACCACTGGCATCTCCATCATCTACAGTGGCATTTTCAGGGGCCTGATTGTCGTCAGAATCGTTTTGATTGTTGGTAGATGGTTGTTCAGTTCTGTTAGAGCCATTGTCAACCCGCTCAGAACCGTTTGTGTTGCCTTCAGTCGTCTGTGAACGAGACGTATTGTTGGTATTGCTATTAGATGTGTTGTTTGTAGACAATTGATCTACACTGTTGGACTCGTCGTCAGAACTATTATTAGATGAAGTGGATGTGTTGTCATCTACGTCTTCTTCTGTACTTTGTTGTTCTTCATCTAACTGTTGAGTACAGCCAGCTAGGAGCACAGCACTACCAGCCAACAGGTTTCGTCGTCGCATATCCTTGTCCACAACGCACAGTCAAATAAAACTTGACAATAGTGATAACAGTCACTAATGGCGTCAAAGGAGCAATAGAGTAGGGCTGGGCGGTATCTTACTTACTGAGTTATTGAGCAAACCTCTGACTTAGTAGTAATAGAGCCCTGTGTGATAATGTTTATACTATCTTATAAGTTATAGACCTATCCAACTACATTGATGGTTGGTTGCGGCTCAATGGCCTATGACGCCTTCAATTGGTTCAACTGACGCAAATCCCTAGACGGAAGGCACTGCACTTACTGAGTAGGTGAACTGAAACCGTTTGACCGGTAGATGCTTTTAATTCACCGCTCTATACTGTGTATAGCCGTCGTCCAACAGAAGTATGGGCCAACTCGGATTTGAACCGAGAGCCTCCACCTTATCAGAGTGGCGCTCAACCTAATTGAGCTATTGGCCCGCGCGTCTCCCCCTTGCCGGCTGTCGGGTTTAAACGTTTCTTTCTCCCCCGTCGACTATCGGGCGTCGGCGCCGTCGTCAGTCGGGTCGCCGTCGGAAGGGTCCTCGACGTCGACCGTGTACGACTCCCCCTCGACGGAGTAGTCGTCGTCGCCGAGATCGACGGTGTCCCCACCGTCGTCGGCGTCCGGGCCCGGTCCCGTGCCCGTCCGACCGGCCTGGCCCCCGGCGTCGGTGCCGCCACCGCCGGGGAAGCCGTAGGTCCAGACGGCGCCGCTCGTGAACCCGCCGGTCTTCTCGTCGAGATAGGGAGTCACGACGTACCGTTTGACGCCCATCCGGATCGGGACCCGGGTGATCGGGACGACCAGCAAGAATCCGATCAGGTCGGTGACGAGCCCCGGCGTGAGCAGGAAGGCGCCTGCGGCGATCAGGAGCGCGCCGTCTAAGAGTTCGTTCGTCGGCGGCTGCCCCTCGGCGAGCGAGCGCTGGATCTTGCGGATCGTCCGCCGGCCCTCCGCCCGGACGAGGATCATCCCGACCAGGCCAGTGAGGACGACCAGTAACACCATCCCAACCCAGCCGACGTAGGTGGTCTGGCTGACGACGACCGCGAGCACGACGGCGTCGAGGAAGGGGATGAGCAACAACGCCAGGATCCACCGGAGCATACCCTGCGGTAGCGTCCGGGGGATGAAAACCCTTTACGTCCGACACGGGTTCGACCGGTCGGACGCGCCGGGCGATCCCACGGGCGAACGAAGGCCTTACGCCCGCCACGACCGACCCTCCGGCATGGACGACCAGAGCCGGGTCGACTGGCGCCCGTGGGGGGAGGCCGCCTTCGTCGAGGCCGAGCGATCCGACCGGCCCCTCCTGCTCTCGCTGACGGCGACCTGGTGTGACCACTGCCACGAGATGGACCGGGAGACCTACGCCGTCGAGTCGATCGCCCGGACGATCGAGGAGCGGTTCGTCCCGGTCAGGGTCGACGTCGACCGGCGCCCGCGGGTCCGCGACCGGTACAACATGGGCGGCTTCCCCTCCACGGTCTTTCTGTCGCCCGACGGCTCCCTGCTCACCGGCGCGGGCTATCTCGGCCCCGACGGGATGGAGCAGGTCGTAGAGCGAGTCGGGACGATGTGGGACGAGGAGGGCCGCGAGGCCGGACGGATCCCGCGGGCGCTCGCCGGGGAGGAGCCTCCCTCGGGAGAGCTCTCGGAGGCGATCGAGACGGGGATGCTCGTCGCCCTCACCGACGCCTACGACGAGGTCGTCGGCGGCTGGGGCGATGGGCCGAAGTTCCCGCTGCCGGAGGCCCTCGAGTTCGCGCTCGCCCGCGACCGGTCGATGGCGACCCGCTCGCTGGACGCCGTGAGCGCGAACCTGCTCGACGACCACGAGGGCGGCTTCCACCGTTTCGCGGGCGAGCCCGACTGGTCCGGTCTCCGCCACGAGAAGCTCCTCGACACGAACGCCGCCCTCGTCAGGGCGTTCTCGAACGCCTACCTCGCGACCGGCCGCGAGGAGTATCGCCTGCCGGCCGAACGGACGATCGAGTACCTGACGACGACGCTGTGGACCGGCGACGCCTTCGCCGCCAGCCAGGCGCCCGGCGACCCCGAAGCGTACACCGCGGCGGCCACGGATCGGGAGGCAGCCACCGAGCCACCGGTCGATCGGACCGTCCTCGCCGGCCCGAACGCCCTCGCCGTCGAGGCCCTGCTGACCTACGGCGCGTACACCGACGACGAGCGCGCCCGTCAGTACGCCGAACGCGCCCTCGATACGATCCGGGAGTCGCTCCTCGACGGGGGAGAAGTCGTCCGGTATCGTGAGCCGACGCGCGAGGGGGGCCACGACGGCGGGGAGGCCGACCCGCCGCCGTGGCGGACGGACACCGAGTCCCCCCGGCTCCTGCTCGCCGACCAGGCCCAGGTCTGTCGGGCGCTGCTCGCCGCCCGAAGCGTGCTCGGAAGCGACACCGTAGCGCCCGCTCGAGAGGTCGCAGACCGGACGATCGAGGCCCTTCGCGAGGGAGAGTCGTTCCTCGACGGCCCCCGGGAGGGCGAGGGGTTGCTCGACCGTCCGCTTCGCCCGCTCGAGGGCAACGTCTGGATGGCCGACGCCTGCCTCGACCTCGCGACCCTCGCTGGCGACGACCGCTACCGCGAGGTCGCCCGGGAGACGCTCTCGGCGTTTGCCGGCGCGAGCGACCGTCTGGGTCCCGAAGCCGCGGGCTACGCCGCCGCCGTCGCCCGCCTCACGGGGGACCGGCTCGTTATCCGGGTCGGCACCGACGCGGGATCGGACCTCCATCGGGCCGCCTTCCGCCTCGCCGACCACGAGAAACTCGTCGTCCCCCGGGCCGACGTCGAGAGCGACACCGCGGTCGTCGAGTACGGCGACCGCGTCGCCGAGCCGGCAACGACCCCCGCCGAACTCGAGAGTCGAGTCTCGGCGCTGTTCGAGTGAATCAAACTACCACAGCGTTTATACTCGACGGGGCGGACGTCCCGGTATGGCCAGTCTCAGGGATCTCGGGCTCTCGGAGTACGAATCGCGGGCCTATCGCGCCCTGTTGAACACCGGTCCGACAACGGCAAAGGAGTTGTCACGGGCCAGCGACGTCCCGATGGGCCGGATCTACGACGTGTTGGGCGCGATCGAACAGTACAACCTCGTCCGGAGCCAGACCGCCAGCCGCCCGAAGAAGTACGTCGCCGTCGAACCCGACACCGCCCTCGAGCGCCTGCTCGACGACAAGCGACGCGAACTGAGCGAGACCGAGGAGCGCTACGAGGCGATGGTCGAGGAGCTCTCCGCGGAGCTAGAGGCCGCCGAACCGATCGAGGAGGAGTTCTGGACCGCCACGGTCGGCCCCGAGGAGACCGCCGACCTCCTCTTGGAACGGCTCGCCGCGGCCGACGACAACATCGTGATGGTCGCCGTCGATCCCTCGCCCCAGCTCGACATCCGAACCCTGGGCGAGGACGCACTCGCCCACTTAGAGGACGCCCTCGATCGGGGCGTCACGGTCGAGATCCTGATGAGCCGGGAGCTCGTCGACTCGCTTCCAGAGACCGTCGGCCGGCGCTATCGCGAGGCCCTCCAGGAGCGTGCGGACTTCGCGGTCCGGACGAACCCCGACGTCCGAGGGTCCTTTACCATCGTCGACGGCGTCGAGGTCTGTATCCAGGTCCCAAACCCGCTTGGATCGGGCGAGGCGTTCGGGATGATCGACCTGAAGGACCCCGAGTTCGCCGCCGACGTCTACGGGAAGTTCGGGCCCCGGTGGGAGGAGGCGACACCGCTTTCCTTTTAGAGTTGGTATCTCTACGGGCCATTCGTTCCAACGGCATTGTGGGAAACGCCACCTACAGGTGTGGATCTCCCAAAAGAGTATGATGTTTCGCCAGTGATAGACGAGACATGCCCTCGTGGGAGGGGTTGAAAACGTGGTTCGACTACGAACTGGTGTTTACAGGGCTCGCTGTGGTGTTCGTCCTGATCTATTGGGGAGCGAGTCGAATACCACCGCTCTTCGGCGACTTCGCGGTTTCGGGTCCCCAACTCGCGGGCGTCGGAATCGGTATTAGCCTGAGCGTGATTCTCCTTCTGATGTGGATGGCACGAGGACTCGACCGATAGATTCGACGCTCGTCGATTCGTCCGGGGTGTCTAGTCGCCGTTGACTTCTGCTCGCAGGGTCCCCATCTCGACGACGCGCTCGGCGTGGGCGTTGTGCTGGTGGATCGACTCGTCGTTGGACTGTTTCATCGTGAGGACGGCGTCGTCGGCGAGGCCGTCGAACCGATCGACGACGCCCTCGGCCATCGAGCGTACGCAGTCCTCGACGAACTTGGCGTCGCTGTGGGCGTCGAAGGTCATGTGGTCCTCGTCGGGCCGCTTCGCCAGGTTGTAGATCCGGGCGCTCATCGAGTCTCTGGCGACGTCGATGAGGTCGTTCAGATCGACGTCGGGGTCGCCGTCGGCCTCGACGGTGAGGGTGGCGTGGCCCCGCTGGGAGTGACCCGGCTGGGGAATCTCGTCTAAGAACTCCGTGATCTTTCCCTCCGCAACGTCCAAGTCCTCGAGCTTCTGTTTCGCGCGGGCGACGGACATCCCCTGGGAGCACGGACAGACCGTCATCCCGACGACGCGGGCGCCGATCTCCTCGCGGGTGCCCTCCTCGGTCGCGGTCGCGCTCGCGAGGATGTCCACCGTGTGCTGGGTCTCGCGGTCGGTCGCGGGCGTCCGCTCGCGGCGGACGAACTCGGCCTCCATCGACACTTCGGCCTTCGTCGTGTAGTCGTGTTTCTCGAGCAGGCGTTCCGCGGCGTCGCCACAGACCTCCTCGGTCCGGTAGGCCTCCTCGCGTGTGGCCGCCTCGAGCACCTCGTCGATGACCTCCATGTTCCGGCTCATGTCGGCACCCTTGCGCCAGGAGGGCAGATCGACGAAGACCTCGAACTCCGCCATCAGGACGATCGGCCGTTTCCCGTTACGGGCGATCTTGACCAGTTTCTCGACGCCGGTGACCCCCACCTGGCTCAGCCCGACGGTGACGTCGGGGGCGTCCGCCTGGACGTCCGGCAGCTGTTGGCTCATTGACCGACCTTCAGGAGAGCGCGCGATTAGGCCTTTCGGAACCTGCAGGCCGCTCGTTTATACGCTGAACAGGCGCGTATCCACGCCCTTGAGTGGTCTGCGTAACGTTTGAACACGTGGTCGTCAAGGCTGGGACCGACGGGACGAGGAGACGCAGTTTGCAGAGCTTGGACGTGCAAAGGTTACGCCAATTACTCCGGGGCGTGGATACGCGCCGTCAATTGCTGCAACAATCCACCGCCTATTGCATGGCCGGATATTCTATACTGGATCGGTAGTAGTAGTAAGTTCTCGAGGTCGATAACTGGTTATGAAGCCAGAAATCGATGCGCATCCACCGAACTTTCGAAGCGTCAATCACCAACCCAGGGCAGGTGAGTGACGACCTCGATCAACTCGGACGGGCCGCGTCGAAACTCTGGAACGTCGGTCGCTACTACGCACACGAACAGTGGGACGATACGGGCGAGATCCCCGATGACGGGGAACTCAAATCCGATCTCAAAGGCCACGAACGCTATACGGATCTTCATTCTCAATCCAGTCAGCGCGTTCTCGAGGAACTCGCTGAAGCGTTCAACGGTTGGTTCAGGAAGCGTCGGAGCGGCGAGAGCCGTGCCCGACCGCCCGGCTACCGCAAACGCGGCGATTCGCACCCACGTTCTACCGTGTCGTTCAAAACGGATGGCTTCAAGCACGATGCACAGTTCACCCGCGTTCGCCTCTCTAAAGGACGAAACCTGAAGGAACATCCCTCGGACTTCGTGCTATGCGAGTACGGGCTACGTCCCGACGTAGACCTCTCCGAGTGAGACATTCAACAGGTCCGGGCCATCCACAAGTACGATGAGTGGCGGCTGCACTTCGTCTGCCGGAAGTCGATTGATCCCGAACCACCCGGTGAGGAGACTGCCGGGGTCGACCTCGGTATCTCGAACGTTGCCGCGCTTTCGTTCGGCGGTGAGTCGATCCTCTTCCCCGGCAACGCGCTGAAAGAGGACGAATACTACTTCGGACGAAAGAAGGCGAAGTGTGACGATAGCCGGTCGAACGAGCGGCTTCGGCTGGATCGGAAGCGCACGGAACGCCGAACCCACGTCCTTCATACGCTCTCAAAACACATTGTTGCGGAGTGCGTCGAGAGAGATGTCGGAACGATCGTCATAGGAGACCTCGGTGGTATCCGAGACGACGAGAACGGGGACTCCCGCAATTGGGGCAAACACGGTAACCTCGACCTTCACGGGTGGGCGTTCGACCGCTTCACGTCGATACTTGACTACAAGGCGGAAGCCGAAGGGATTGACGTGACGGGGGAGTCCGAACATGATACCTCAAACACGTGTTCCGCCTGTGGGACGAAAGACGGCAACCAGCGCGTCGAGCGCGGGTTGTATATCTGTGAAGAGTGCGATACGGTGGCGAACGCGGACGTGAACGGTGCGGAGAACATTCGGCGAAAAGTAACTCCGAGTCCTTCGCAGGATAGGAGTAACGGCTGGTTGGCACAGCCTTCAGTCCATCTGTTCGATTGTAGTGAGGGCCGTTTCGCCCCGCGAGAACAGGTCGTGGACTGTAAACCGTAATATCCCAACGGCGGTCGAGATTCCACGTCGTTTACGGCGCGGGGGATGTCAACCCGGGCCCAACAGTGATATGGACGCCCCACCCAGGTGAGCCAAGAGCCGGGATGACGAGACAGTACAACCCCGCCGAGGCCCGCGAGTTCTGGCAGTACGTCTGGGATCGCGAGGACGTTTACGCGCTTCCCGAGGACGTGACCGACCCGACCTACGTGCTGGGGATGATCCCCTACACGTCCGGGACCCTCCACATGGGACACGTCCGCAACTACGCGATCGCGGACGCCTGCGCCCGGTATCGCCGAATGCAGGGCGAGGACGTGCTCCACCCGATGGGATGGGACGCCTTCGGCCTCCCCGCGGAAAACGCCGCCGAGCGGCGCCACACCGACCCCGAGTCCTGGACGCGGGCCTGCATCTCGCGGATGCGCGAGGAGCTCCGGACGCTCGGCTTCGGCTACGACTGGTCGAGGGAGATCACGACCTGCGAACCGGAGTACTACCGCTGGAACCAGTGGCTCTTCGAGCGGTTCTTCGAGGAGGGGCTGGTCTCCTACGAGGGGGCGACCGCCAACTGGTGTCCCGACTGCGAGACGGTGCTCGCCGATGCCCAGGTCGAGTCCGTCAGCGAGTCGGGAAGCGTCGAGAACAGGGACAGCGACCAGGACCAGCGCCACGGCACCTGCTGGCGGTGTGGAACCGCAGTCGAGCGCCGGGAACTCGACCAGTGGTTCCTGCGGGTTACGGAGTACGCCGACGACCTCCTCTCGGGGCTCGACGACCTCCCAGGCTGGCCCGAGGGCGTCCGAGAAATCCAGCGCAACTGGATCGGCCGCCGGGAGGGCGCCCGGATCGCGTTTCGAGTCCCCGACTACGGCACCGTCGAAGCGTTCTCCGCGGAGCCCGAAACGGTCTACGGCGCGACCTTCCTCGCGCTCTCGCCGGGCCACGATCTCGCGGCGGAACTCGCGACCGACGACCCGGGCCTTACCGACTTCCTCGAGCGCGACCGCGACGCCCGCGAGGGGGGCTACCGGACCGACGCGCGAGCGATCCACCCCCTGACCGGCGAGGAGCTTCCGGTGTACGTCGCCGACTACGTCCTCGCCGACGTCGGCACGGGCGCGGTGATGGGCGTTCCCGCACACAACGACCGCGACCGATCGTTCGCGCGTGAGCAGGGCCTCCCGCTCGAGGAAGTGATCGTCGGAGAGGGGGCGGGCGGCGAGGAATCGCGGGAGGTGCTGACCGGCAGCGGGGAGTACGACGGACTCGCCCGGCCCGAGGCCCGCGAAGCGCTGTTCGAGCGGGAGGCGTTCGAGCCGGCGACGACCTACCGACTGCGCGACTGGCTGATCTCCCGCCAGCGCTACTGGGGGACGCCGATCCCGGTGGTTCACTGCAAGTCGTGTGGCCCCGTGCTCGTTCCCGAAGAAGAGCTTCCGGTCGAACTTCCGGAGTTCGTCGAGACGACCGGCAACCCGCTGGAGGCGGTCGAGTCGTTCGTCGAAGCGGAGTGTCCTGACTGTGGCGCCGACGCCCGCCGGGAGACCGACACGATGGACACGTTCGTCGACTCCTCGTGGTACTTCCTGCGATTTCTCGATCCCGACCTCCCCGACGCGCCGTTCGATCCCGACGCCGCCCGCGAGTGGATGCCGGTCGATCTCTACGTCGGCGGCGACGAGCACGCGACCGCCCACCTGCTGTATGCCCGGTTCGTCATGCGTGCGCTCGCCGACATGGGCCTCGTAGACGACCCCGAGCCCTTCGAACGTCTCGTGACCCAGGGGACGGTGCTCCACGGCGGCGAGAAGATGTCGACCTCGACGGGCAACGTCGTCGCACCCCACGAGTACGGCGCGGAGACGACCCGCCTGTTCTTGCTATCGGGGGCCCACCCCGAACAGGACTTCGAGTGGACCGCCGACGGCGTCGGATCGGCCTACGACCTCCAGCAGAGCCTGTTCTCGACGGTCGTCGAGTTCGTCGAGGAGGCGACCGTCCGCGAGGAGCGCGAGCCGAGGGACGACTACCTCGACGGCGAGACCGACCGGACGATCGAGATCGTGACCGCCGAGTACGAACGCGTCCGGTTCCACCGTTCGGTCGCCGAGATCCGGCGGTTCGTCCGGCTTCTCGGGCGCTATCACGGCGACGGACCGGTTCACGAAGAGAGCTATCGGCGGGCCTTGCTCGCCGTTACCCGCCTGATCGGTCCGCTCGCCCCCTACGTCGCCGAGGAGTGCTGGAACAAGCTCCGGGGGGAGGGCCTCGTCGCCGGGAGCGACTGGCCCGAGCCGGCCGTCGAGCGCGGGGCCGACCGCGTCCGCCGCGAGCGCCGGCTGGTCGATCGAACGACCGACGACGTCCGGGAGATCGCGGCGGTCGTAGACCGGCCGGAGCCCGACAGCGTCGAGATCGTCGTCGCGCCCGACTGGACCCACCGCGTGGCGGACCTCGCCCGCGAGACGGGCGATCCGGCGACCGTCGCCGAGCGGCTGGCCGGGGAGGGCCTCGGGATCGAGGCCGAGCGGGTGCGAGAGTACGCGGCCTCGGTCGTCGAGAGCGGAGGGGTCGATCCGGGCCTCAAGCCCGAGCGGGAACTCGCGGTCCTGCGAGAGGCCGCCTGGCTCGTCCGCGAGGAGTTCGGCGCCGAGGTGACGGTCCGTCGGGGCGAGGGCGGCGAACTGGCCGACGAGGCCCGACCGGGGAAGCCGGCGATCCGTCTCGAGTGAGAACGAGGAAGCCAGCCCACCGTCGATCGCGATCCGCCTCCGCCGGAACGATCGATCGGCACACCGTTTCCTCTGCCCGACGAGCCGGGAAGGACACACTTATCCTCCCGCCTCGAGTGAGCCAGTACGTATGGACGAGGGGGGCCGATCGACCCGATCAGTCGGCCGGATGGAACCGAGCCAGGCGATCATCGAGGCGGTCGCCGACCGCGAGGGCGTAGAGCCGACTGAACTGGCGCCGCCGGAGTACGAGACGCTGTACGAGGTCGTCGATCCCGGGGCGCTCGACGCGCTGTTCGCGCCGCGGGCAAACGGCGCAGGCCGGCTCGACGGTTCGGTCACCTTCCGGTTCTGTGGGTACACGGTGAGCGTCACGGCGGAGGGGACGGTCTCGGTCGAGCCGGCGGAGTGAGTCCGAAGGGGAACACGGATACGGGACCCGTCCCAACCCCCGATAATGGCTATTGCGACAGCGAGACGGCGGCTCCGCGAGCACGCTCTCGGCGTCACCCTGTTGCTGACGGTCGTCGGCTACGCGCTCGTGATCGGCACCTTCCTCGTTGATCTGCCGATCTACCCCGACCTGACCGAGGCCCAGGTGAACCTGCTTTCTCACGCGATCGCAGTCATCAACGCGGCGGCGACCCTCCTGCTCGTCGCCGGCTGGTACTGGATCCGCCGGGGCGAGGTAGACAAACACCGGCTGGCGATGGTCGGCGCGTTCGTCCTGATCCTCGCCTTCCTCGTCGTCTACCTGCTCCGGGTCGGCGGCGGCGGCGAGAAGTACATCGCAGGCGCCCCCGATCTCGCACGGTACGCCTACCTCGGGATGCTCGCCGTCCACATCCTGCTGTCGGTGGTCGCGGTCCCGGTCGTCCTCTACGCGCTCGTCCTCGGACTCAGCCACACGCCGGCCGAGTTGCGAAACACGGCCCACGCCCGGGTCGGCCGGATCGCCGCGGGCTCGTGGATCCTGAGTCTCTTTCTGGGAGTCGTGACCTACGTCCTCCTGAACCACGTGTACGGCTACGAGTTCCACCCGGTGACGGTCCTCCCCGTCTAAGTACCGCTAGTCGGTCCGTGGGATCGACCGCGCGCCGAGTGCGAAGAAGGCGACGGCAAAGGCCGACAGGACGAGCAGGTTCACCGTCGGATCACCCCCGCCCGCGACCTCGGGTGCGGTCGCAGCCCGGACCCCCCGCGCGAAGTACGTGAGCGGCGAGAGCGCCATCAGGGGCTCGAACCAGCCCGGAAGCTGGGCCGCGGTGACGAACGTCTCCGAGAGAAAGAGCAGCGGAAGCCCGATCGCGTTGCTCGCGGCGACGGCGCCGTCCCGGGAATCGGTGTAGCTGCCCAGCATCGCGCCGACGCCACAGAAACAGACGACGCCGACGACGACGTAGGGTACCAGCAGGGGAGAGAACGCGATCCCGGCGCCGGTGAGGGCGACGACGAGACCCAGGATGAGCAGACTCGCGAGGCCGATGATCGCCGCGTTGACGACCGTACTGGCGAAAAGCCACTCCCCGCGGGTGAGCGGGGTGGTCGCGAGCTTCTCGAAACGGTTTCCCTCGCGGTGGCGTGCGACCTCGCTGCCCAGCCGCGAGAGGGGAGTGAAGAGAACGACGACCGCGAGATAGCCCGGAACGTAGTAGGCCGGCGGCTCGGCGAACAGCCCCCCGCCGCCCGGATCGGTCCGGACCAGCGCGCCGAAGATGACGATCAGCAGCGCCGGAAAGAGGAACGTGAAGAAGACCGCAGTCCGCCGACGGGCGAACGACCGCCAGCCGGCCGAGACCTCCGCGCGAAGGCGTCCCACGCGGCTCATCGGGCCGACTCACCTCCCGTCCCGGCTCCGGCGGGACCGACGTCCGCCTCGTCGAAGCCGACTTCGCCACTTCTCCCCGTTCGAACGCCCTCGACCTCCCCCGCGAGTTCCATGTAGACGTCCTCCAAATCGGGTTCGCTCCAGGCGATCCCGGTGTACTCGATGCCCCGCTCCTCCAGGGCGGCGACGACGCCGCCGATCCCCGTGGGGTCGACGCCCTCGACGACGACGCCTCCCGCGACCGTCCTCGTCGGGTAGTCGACTCCCTCGAGGGTAGAGTCCGTCTCGACGACCAGCCTGCTCTCGCCGGCGTACTCCGCGATCAGGGTCTCGGGGGGGTCACAGGCGACGAGGTCGCCGTCGGCGAGCAGGCCGACGCGGTCGGCCATCCCTTCGGCTTCGGCCATGTCGTGAGTCGAGACCAGAACCGTGGTCCCGCCCGCCGCAAGCGAGTCGACCAGTCCCCGCACCGTGCGCCGGCCCGCGGGGTCGATCCCCGTCGTCGGCTCGTCCATGATCACGACGTCGGGGTCGTTGACCAGTGCCGTGCCGACACAGAGCCGGCGCTGCTGGCCCCCCGAGAGGTTCTCGTATCGCGTGTTGCCGGCGTCGGCGAGGCCGACCTCCCGAAGAACCGTGTCGGGCTCCCTGGCGTCGTCGTATAGTCCCGCGTAGTAGGCGAGCAGCTCCCGAGCAGTGAGCCGCTCGGGGGGCGAAAACGACTGGGGGAGCACCCCGATCCGGTCGCGATCGACCGCCTCGGGGCCAGTTCCGAGGATCGTCGCCGACCCCGAATCCGGGCGGGTCGTCCCCGTCAGTGCCCGGATCAGCGTCGTCTTCCCCGCGCCGTTGGGGCCGATGAGCGCGAACACCTCTCCCGACCGGATCGACAGCGACACTCCGTCGACGGCGAGATGGTCCCCGTACGCCTTCCGCAGGTCCTTGGCGACGACGACGGCGTCCTCGGCGTCCATACCGGCGCTACCGACCGCCCGCGGGTAAGGGGTTCGGTTCGTCGGGCACCGCGCAGGCTCACGCAAGGCCAACGCCCAGGAAGCGGATCGTCGTAGCCGACCCCATGGTAGAGATCGGCTACACGCTCTCGAGCGAGGAGCACACCCCCGACGAACTGGTGGACAACGCCGTCCGCGCCGAGGAGGCGGGTTTCGACTTCGTCTCGATCTCGGATCACTTCCACCCATGGGTGTCGGCCCAGGGCGAGTCCCCCTTCGTCTGGTCCACGCTGGGTGCCATCGCCCGCGAGACCGAGGAGGTCGGCATCGGCGTCGGCGTCACCTGCCCGACGGTCCGGATCCATCCAGTCAACGTCGCCCACGCGGTCGCCACGATCGCGGAGATGGCCGACGGCCGCTTCACCTTCGGCGTCGGCACCGGCGAGAACCTGAACGAACACGTCGTCGGCGAACGGTGGCCCGAACACGACGTCCGCCTCGAGATGCTCGAGGAATCGATGGACGTCATGCGAAACCTCTGGACGGGCGAGGAGGTCAGCCACCACGGCGACCACTACACCGTCGAGAACGCGAAGCTCTTTACCGTCCCCGACGAGCCGATCCCGACGCTCGTCTCCGCCTTCGGTCCCCAGACCGCACGAATGGCCGCCGACTACGGCGAGGGGCTGTGGTGTTCGGGTCCCCAGGCCGAGGTCGTCGAGGCCTACGAGGACGCCGGTGGGGAGGGTCCGGCCTACACCCAACTCCACGGCTCCTATCAGGACACTGAGGAGGAAGCGATCGATACGGTGTACGATGTCTGGCCCAACGGCGCGATCACCGGCGAACTCGCCCAGGAACTCCCCTCGCCCGCACACTTCGAACAGGCAGCGGAGATGGTCGACCGCGAGGACGTCGCCGAAGGCGGAACGATCACCGAGCCGAGCCCCGACCCCTACGTCGAGAGCATCGAGACCGCGATCGACGCGGGCTACGACCACGTCTACGTCCACCAGATCGGCGACAACCAGGAGGAGTTCATCGACTTCTTCGCCGAGAACGTGATGCCCGAGTTCCGGTAAAGGCGCCTGGGTTCGGGCGGCTTTTACCGCCGGCAGGCGAACCCGCTCGCATGGAGTACACCACCCTCGGTGAGACCGGTCTGGCCGTCTCGCAGCTCTGTTATGGTACCTGGCGCTTCGGCAAGGAGACCGACGGCGTCGTCGAGACCGACCGCGAGGAGGCCCACGAGATCCTCGATGCCTGCCGCGAGCAGGGAATCAACTTCATCGACACCGCAAACGTCTACGGAGACCCCAACGGCACCGCAGAGGAGTACATCGGCGAGTGGCTCGAAGACCACGATCGCGAGGAGTACGTGCTCGCCTCGAAAGTCTACTTTCCCTTCGACGGCTGGGGCGAGCCCGGTCCGAACGACTCGGGGCTCGGCCGAAAGCACATCCGCGCCCAGATCGAGGGCACCCTCGACCGATTGGGCACCGACTACCTCGACCTCTACTACATCCACCGCTGGGACGACGACACCCCGATCGTCGAGACGATGCGAACCCTCACCGATCTCGTCCGCGAGGGGAGAGTCAACTACCTCGGTGCCTCGACGATGGCCGCCTGGCAGCTCACGAAGGCGCTCTGGCAGTCGGATAGCGAAGGACTCGAGCGCTTCGACGTCACCCAGCCCCGGGTCAACGCCATCTACTACGACGAGGTGAGCGACTATCTCGACGTCTGTGGCGATCAGGACCTCGCGGTCTGTCCGTACTCGCCCCTTGAGGGCGGCTTCCTCACGGGCAAGTACGAGCGCGCGGGCGACGACCCCAACGACGTGATCTCGCCGGACGGCTCCCGGGGCAGTCTGAGCGGGATGTCCGTCGACGAGAACGACTGGGCCGTCCTGGAGGAAGTCGAGGCGGTCGCCGACGAACTCGACGCGACGCCCGCCCAGGTCGCCCTGCGCTGGCTGATCGACCAGCGGGAGTTCACCTGTGTTCCGATCGTCGGCGCGCGCTCGCCCGACCAGCTCGCCGAGAACGTCGGCGCGGTCGAACTCGAACTCTCTGACGACCAGTTCGATCGGATCGACGAGGCGCGCTGACGACGCGCGTCAGGACTCCTCGGAGTCGGAACAGGTGTCGATTCCCAGCAGGGCGTTCGCGCCACAGAAGCCGGTCGCCCAGTTGACGAGGAGACCGGCACCCGCAACGACCGCGAGGACGCCGGCCGTCCGCCTCCCTGCCAGGATGGCCACGAGGGCGGCGACGACCAGCGAGGTGCCGAGGACGCCTCTGACGGTTCGATCCAGTCCGCCGACGTTCTTCGCGGGTCTCATGCCTAGCGGAAGGGGCTGGCGGAAAATAAGCGTGGTCCCGACTTATACGGTCGGAGACAACGATTTCCCGTTCAGTCGTAGCAACGCATTACGACTGACGTTCACTGACTCGTCTCGTCTCCGAACGTATCAGAGCACGAGCGCGTCGATCAGGACGGCGACGAGGACCGCCCCGAGGAACGCGTTCGAGGCATGGAACGACCGGAACGCGGCGGCCTCGCTTTGCTCGAAATGGAGCGAGACGGCGGCCAGGAGGAAGATCGCCCCGAAGACGACGACGGTCGCGGCGTAGAGGGTCCCCAGATCGGTGATCCAGGCGAGCGCGATCGTTCCCAGCAGGGTCGCGCCGATGTAGTAGAGGATGTGTTTTCGGGTGACGGTCTCCCCGCGGA
This sequence comes from Saliphagus sp. LR7, assembly GCF_003344565.1. Taxonomy (NCBI): domain Archaea; kingdom Methanobacteriati; phylum Methanobacteriota; class Halobacteria; order Halobacteriales; family Natrialbaceae; genus Saliphagus; species Saliphagus sp. LR7. The sequence goes on from NZ_QPND01000011.1 coordinate 138,093, forward strand.
CGACTGGCATCATCGGGAAGCCGCCGCGGGCGTAGTCCTCCTTGTAGGCGAGCGCGAGGTTGTAGAAGTGCGCGGGCGTCCAGAGGAAGATCACGCCCGCGAGCGCGAGCCCCGGGGCGCCGATCTCGTTGGTCACCGCGGCCCAGCCGATCAGCGCCGGCAGGGCGCCCGCCGCACCCCCCAAGACCGTGTTCTGAACGGTATGGGGCTTGAGTAGGAGGGTGTAGACGACGCTGTAAAAGAGGATCGCGGCCAGGCCCAGCGCGGCCGCGAGCGCGTTCACGGTGAGGAAGGCGGTCATCGAGGCCGCCGCCAGAGCCAACCCGAACAGGAGCGCGTTCCGAACGGGGATCAGTTCGGTCGCCAGCGGCCGGTCTGCGGTGCGGGACATCCGCCGGTCGACGTCGCGCTCGAGGACGTGGTTGAAGGTGCCGGAGGCGCCGATCGCGAGCACGCCGCCGCCAAGGGTCGCGACGATCGTCCGGGCCTCGAGAGCGGGTCCAGCGGCCAGGGCCATCCCGGCGGCGGCGACCAGACAGAGCAGCCACATCAGGCGGGGTTTGGTCATCTTGAAGTACGCCCAGGCGGTCCGACGGGCGCGTCCGACGGCCGAACGGTCGACGCTGCCGGCGTCCGCGGCGGTGCCGGTCGGCTCGTCGGGGCCGGCGATGGGCTCTGCGGGCCGGTCGATCCGATCGTCGGTGCCAGTCGCCCGCTCTAGGTCCCAGGCGAGCGCGCCGACGACGCCCGCGAAGATGACGACGCCGAGCGCGAGGTGGAGTCCCGGCGCGACTGCGTCCGGGCCGAGGGTCGCGGTGACGGCGCCGACGCCGACCTGGAGGGCGTAGAGCCCGGTCGCCGAAAGCAGGGCGGCCCGGACGCGGCCGGAGGCTCGCCCCAGCAGGGCGGCGGCGGTCGAGGCGGCGACCAGGAGGCCGACGACGACGGCGGCGAGCCGGTGGCCCCAGGCGACGGCGAGTTCTGTCTGGCCCGGCGCCGTCGGCGGGGAGCAGGCCGGCCAGGTCGAACACGCCGCGGCGGCGTCGGTCAGCGAGGTCGTGGCGCCGACGATCAAGAGGAGGTAGACCCCCACCGCGGTCGCTGTGAGCAGCCGCGAGAACCGTTCGTGTGTTCCGATCGGACGGGGGAAGTCGGTCGGTGCCACCGTTGGCTAGAGGTTCGGCTCCGCGTATTTAGCGTCGGCGGTTTTTCCCACGGCCCTCTGCTCGTTGGGGCCCCCAGCCTTATCGACCCGCGCTCCGGAGGTCGGGTATGCAGTTCGACTGGATGGTCCAGTGTTACGCCGGCGACGGCGTCCACCGCGACGCGCCGCTGCTCGAACGACTCGACCGCGAGACCGTCATGTCGGGCGTCGATACCGCCGTCGACGTCGGCCTCGAGGGGCTGTGGGCGCCCGACCACTTCATGCTCGGTCCCCGCGCCGAGGAGTACGAGGTCTGGACGCTCCTCTCGGCGCTGGCCGAACGAACCGACGACGTCGATATCGGCCCCCTGGTGGGGTCGATCACCTACCGGAACCCCGCCCTGCTCGCGAAGATGGCCACCACGGCCGATATCCTCTCGGAGGGCCGTCTCAGGCTGGGCCTGGGCGCGGGCTGGCACGAGGCCGAACACGCCGCCTACGGGTTCGACTTCCCGGACGTGGGCACCAGAGTCGACATGCTGGAGGAGGGAGTCGAGGTCGTCCGGACGATGTTCACCGAGCCCAAGCCGACCTTTCATGGCTCTCACTTCGAGATCGAGAACGCGCTCAACGAGCCCAAACCCGTTTCCGACCCTCACCCGCCGATCGTGATCGGCGGCGCGGGGCCTCGAATGCTCCGGCTCATCGCCCGCGAGGCCGACGAGTGGAACGTCGAGATCAGCGCCCGGGCACGTGGCAAACCCATCGAGTTCAAGGTAGAGAAGTTCGAGGAGTACGCCGAGGAGGCCGGGCGCGACCCCGCAGAGATCGACCGGTCGTGGCTCGCCCACGTCCTCGTGTGCGAGGACCAGGAAGAAGTCGATGAGTACGTCGATCGGATCTTCCCGCTGCCCTGGGGCGAGGAGTCCGACATGGACGAACAACTGGAGGACATAGAAGACGCCCGCGAGAAGGGGAGCATGCTGATCGGGACGCCCGCCGAAGTCGCCGAGGGGATCGAGGAGATTCGGGAACTCGGCTTCGGCAAACTCCAGCTCATGTTCCTCGACTTTCCCGACACTCGAGGCATGGAGCTGTTCGCCGACGAGGTCGCGCCCGAATTCCGGTGATCGCGAGCGCGGTTCGGGGACCGGACTCGAGCTACCAGGAGGTGACGGTTACGTCCCGGAGCGGGCGCGCCAGCGGAATCTCGACCTGTCCGTCCGTGTAGTGAGAGAGGTAGAAGGCAATGATGATCTCCAGAGAGCGCGTCGCCTCCTCGCCGGTCGAGCCGTTTTCGGCCTCGCCCTCCAGGACGTCGACGATGTGGGCGGCCGCGTTCGCGAACGCGCGCTGATAGTCGTCGTCCCACGTCCAGGCGCCCTCGATTCCCGGGAGGGGCCGTTCGACGTGGTCGCCGTCCTCGAGACTCCAGTAGCGCCACTCGCCGTCGTCGTTGTTCATGTAGAGCTTTCCCTCCGTGCCGACGACGTTGAACGTCATCGAGGAGATTTCCCGGGGAAGCGTGCAGTCGACGGTGACGAACGTACCGTCGTCCATCACAACGAACCCGCCCCCGCCCGAATCGTCAACCTGTTCGCCTGCCT
>NZ_QPND01000012.1:0-126313 GCF_003344565.1 Saliphagus sp. LR7
ATCACGAGGACGAACACCCACACTCACACGACCACGACGATGAGAATCGATTCAGCCGGCTCACAGCATGGGTTCCGTTTCTCGGCGGGCACGAGCACTCACACGACACGCTTGACGATTCTGCCGACCGCGGGCTCGTCGGAATCGCGTGGTTCGCGTTCGTTCTCGGATTCGCTCACGAAGAGGAGTTCGAGATCATCGCCCTCTGCGTTGGCTCGCCGTACTGCCTCGAACTGATGACCGCCTATGCGCTCACAGTTATCCTTGGAATCGTTGGGCTGACGATGGTGTTGATCGCGGGCTACGAACACTCCGAAGAACGAGTCGAGCGGTATACGCCCTATCTTCCCATGTTCTCCGCTATCGTCCTCACTATCATGGGCCTCGGATTCATTATCGGGCTCTTCTGACGGGCACACGCTGCGATCGCTATGTCGCCACCTGCGCACCCGAATGTCAGGCGAAGCCCTCTCAGCGGCAGGGCTTATTGAGGCTCCTTTCAGCACAGATAACGGAGCTTAAAACAGCGCTTGCATACAACCGCGACTAACTACGTGATAGCAGATAGTTGGGAGGATCCGATCAGGGTGGATTACTCTCTCGGGTGGAGTGGGGGGATCAACCCATTTCTATATATTTATCATAGGAAGACTCTTCTAAAGAAATTACAATCAGCTATTCGATGGCAACCTACTACAGCCGTCGTGATGCACTCTCACTCCTTACCGCACTCGGTCTCGGAGTCGGGGCTTCGACGGGGAGTGCCAGTGGACAGTCCCATACTCACGATGACGGCGGGCCGACACTGAATCGGTTCGCAACGACCGTTCGCGGTGCGGAGATCACCGGAATGTTCCTGACCAACAACGGTCGCTTCTTCTTCAATATCCAGCACCCGAGCGGGTCGAACGATGACCCGTTCGATAAAGGGACTCTCGGAGCGCTCACGGGTGTTAATCTCCACGATCTTCCGAGTGACTTCGGGAGTGTCCCGGTTCCCGACGAGGGCGACATGACGACAGTTCACACGGCGGCGGGAGAGTACCAACCGCTCGCAAACGGCGGCGACGAGACCGATGACGGGGAGGGACTTGGAATCCCCTATAGCCTGGACGGCAATGCGCTGACGAACGCGAACAACCCGGATTTCAACGGATTCGTTCCCGCTGAACACCCGAACGAGGGGTACCTATTCAGCAACTGGGAAGCTCGTCCAGGAATGGTGAGTCGGCTCCACCTCCGGATGAAGGGCCGACGTGGCAAGAGTCAGAACCACGAATGGGAGGTCCTTGGAAGCGAAAACGTCGAGTTCCGGGATGTCGAGGGGACGTGGACCAACTGCTTTGGTACCGTTAGCCCGTGGGGCACGCCACTCACGTCCGAAGAATACGAACCCAATGCGAGAAACTGGTTCCGCAGCGGGAGCGGTGCGGGCGCGATGTCATCCTATCTCGGGCGGTTCGCGAACGCCTATCGGTATGGCTATATCGTCGAGATCGAGGAACCGACTGGCGACCCTGAACCGGTCAAACACTTCTCGATGGGGCGGTTCTCACACGAGAACTCCGTCGTAATGCCCGACGAGAAAACCGCCTACATGAGCGATGACGGAACCGGCACCGTCTTCTTCAAATTCGTTGCTGATGAAGCAGGCGACCTCTCAGCGGGAACGCTGTATGCAGCACAAACGACACAGGACGACAGTACCGATGTAGACGCGGCAGGCTTCGATCTCGAGTGGATCGAACTTGCTCATGGTACTGATCAGGAGATCGAAAGCTGGATCGCCGAATACGATGATCAGGAGCCGGGTCCGAATGCCGACTACGTTACGGACGCCGAGGTCGGCGCGTGGGCCAATGGGAACGCCGACGACGACCGCGCAGCGTTTCTCGAATCCCGTGCAGCTGCGGCAGCCATTGGTGCAACCGATGAGTTCCGCAAAATGGACGGCGTCAACATCCGTCGGGATGCGGTTCCGGGTGATTACCTCTATATGGCCATGTCGAACACGAATGCGACGATGGCTGATGGGCAGGGCGATATCGCCATCGAAGGCGACAGCTGGGGCGCGATCTACCGCATGGAACTGGACGAAAACTTTGATGTCGGACGCATGGAGCCAGTGATCACGGGCGGGCCCGACGCGAACATTTGTGGAGGCTGTCCCTATGATGCACGTCCGGATTCGGCGAGTACGGTCTGTCAGGACTGTGCGTTCAATCCAGTTCCGACCAATGAAGACGAAGAGAAGAGTATCGTCGGCCGTGGTCTCGAGCGAATGAGCGAGTCGTTCGACTCTGCACAGCCATTCGACCCTGAGACGACGATCTCAGAACCAGACAACATCGTTGTCATGGATGACGGACGTGTTGTGATCGGCGAAGATACGAACAACGAAGGACACGATCCACCGAACATGATTTGGATTTACGATCCCGGCGACGGAGAGCGGGGCTCTGCGAAGAATGCCGGCCGCCGTCGAGGTAGTGGTCGTGGTCAAGGCCGATCATAGTCAGAGACTCATCGCTGCTAATCAATCCACGACCGGTTCAGACCGCGAAATCGATCGAACAGACACTCCCGCACGTGTGTGATATTGTCCGCACGGCCTGCTTCACTTTTCTGATCATTACCCCCGGTTGTGCCACCTGTAAACGCCACCGGTTGCGCTGAATTACGCGCTCCTGGCCCAGTCACTGTCACAGGAGCCGGATCCTGCAATCTACATATCTATTGACTCTAGTGGAGCCTCCAGTTAATCCGTACCGAGTTGGGGACCTGATAGATTGAGCGTAACTCTTGACAGCAGAGTACTCCCCGCGTGTTGCCGTAGGACTCGCTACGTAACCGGGTAGGAACTTACTGGGGGCTCCACAAGTCGTCGCGGGAAGAAGAAGCCACCTGCCTTCGGGTCATCGTTCGAAGAACTACCCGGTCGGAAGGCCGACTACTATCACTCGGGCCGGCGATAGATACAGTGATGACGTTCGACGCCGAGCGGGTCACGACGGTCACCTTCGACTCGTACAGTACGCTCGTGGACGTGGATGCGGCCGAGAAGGCGCTCGCGGAACGCGTGGACGACCCGGAGCCAGTGTCGAAGCTCTGGCGTGCACGGTCGCTGGAGTACACGTTCGTCGCGAACCACATCGACGCCTACCAACCGTTCTACGAGATGAATCGTGATGCGCTTCAGTACGCCCTCGACGCCCACGACGTAGACATTTCACAGGACGAGCGTGACGAAATCCTCGCGGTGTATCACGAACTCGACGTGTTCGACGACGTCCGGGACGGGATCGAACGGCTGCGGGACGGGGGCTACGACTGCTACGTCCTCTCGAACGGGAACCCCGAGATGCTCGAATCCATGGTCGACCACGCAGGCATCGACGACCTCGTTGAGGACACGATCAGCGCCGACAAGGTTCGGACGTTCAAGCCCGATGCCGACCTCTACCGCCACGCTGCTGGCCGCACCGGGACGCCCATCGACGAAATCGCCCACGTGACGGCTGGCTGGTTCGACGTCATGGGCGCACAACACGCTGGCATGCAGGGTGTTCGAGTCGATCGCAACGACGCGCCCTGGGAGCCGTTCGACGGTAAACCAGACCTCACCATCAAGATTTTCTACGAACTGGCCGAGGAACTCGACGTGTAACCAGTGATTCGGTCCGATATCTGGACTCTCTGTGATTTTTCGGGATAACAGAGCGAGAGTCAAGTAGTGTCCGTTCCTCGCGCCCTGTACGCAAGAGATGGGTACCGGCACCGAGACGGACAACAGCGGACGCCTTTATGGCCGGTGGAGGCCGCATCCGAGAGCGCTCGATCTCCTGTATCAGATGGCGTTTCTCGGCCGTGAGGACGAGTTCCGACAGTTGGCCATCGATACGCTCGATCTTGCGTCGGGTGAATCCGTGCTCGAGATCGGCTGTGACACGGGGAACAGCTTCGATGCGCTACAGCAGGCAGCCGGTCCAGACGGGACAGTCGTTGGGCTCGACACGAGTCGTGGAATGACGTACGCGGCCTCGACCCAAATCAACATCTCTGCCATTTTCACTCCAACCGGGCTCTGGGGCCGGTCTTAACGGAACTAATCGACCGCAGGATGGAGGGCCGACCGGCGCGTTACTCGACGATGAACGGGCCCGCGCGCTCGAGGACTTCGTCCATGGTGAGTGCTTCGTCGACCGCGTTGGGGAAGCCGCTTTCGCCATTAACCACGTTCAAGAACGAGGAGTGGCGGGCTTCAACGCTGTGGATGCCCAGCGCCGGCGGGATCAGGTCAGGGTTCTCGATCAACGGCGCTGCGCCCGCGTAGGCGCCCACGCCGGTGGTTTCGAGGACTGCGGCCGTCTGGAGGAACTCTGCGGGATTCTCCGTTGCGGTGCCGAAGTCGAACTCGGGTTCGGCGATCGGCTCGCCCCCGAGGTTCCCGATCGTGTCAACGAGGATCTCGACGTGGGCTTCCTCGTGGGCTTGAATGGTCCGTAGTTCCTCAAAGGCGTCGTCCTGGACGGCGCCGCCGACCATCTGGAGGGGTTCGGACCGACAGAGACCACTCGATCCGATCGTGTCCAGGCCCTCTCGGTAGAAGCGCGCCTCGAGGTATTCGAGGGTCAGTGCGAAGTTCAGGATGTCGACGTCCGACGGGCCCTCACCGTTCATTTCATCGCCTTCACCATCCTCGCCATGGCCGTCCATGGCCGTCACGGCAGTCCCTGCATCTGCGAGCTGGGCAGCTCCCGGCGTCGACGCGGCGACCGTGCCCGCGCCAAGGAGTGCGGAGGTCCCGAGGAATCGTCGACGTGTCGATCCGGATCGTCCGGATTTCGATTGGCGATCAGTACTGTCGTCCGTTGGAGATTGCTTGTCCGTCATAGTTTTCTTCGGTCGAAACGCATCTAAACGATTCCACGAAACCACATAAGAAGATTTTCCCTACTCTCACCCAAATTGGCCGACCATTTGTGCCATCGGAGAAAATCCGGACGTTCAGTTAGTTCGGGAGAGTAATATTGGTTAATCCCAGGTGACCCACAACAGGAAGGCGATAGCAGCCGTCTCGAGGACGTGAAGGATCATGAGCGCGCGCCAGGCGATGACTGGAACCGCAGTGGCAAACCAGACTGAAAGGTCCGGATCGATGAAGTAGTAGTAGAGCGCGAGAGCGTTTTCGGCGAGCAAGAGGAGTGAAAAGACTGTGAGACCGAGTACGTGCTTCGAGCGAATCTGGATGTAGTTGCGTACCCAGATGGCACTGAGTACGAGGAGGAGGACAACGTTCACGCCGGTAGATATCCGGGCGACGTCTATCCAGATCGACATCTAACTCCTCCTTGCAATCGCATCGGGATATACCCTGTCCCAAATTCGTTCATAATTCCTCCACAGAGTTCATGATCTGTTCGATGGTGTCCCAGTGATGTCTGGCCTGATCGGTGGGTAGGTACACTGCGCCGTACTCGTCCCCACTCTTTTGTAGGATGTTATTTTCGACGAGGACGTCGAGATGATGGCGGACCGTCTTGTAGTCCAACTCAAGATCCTCGGCGAGTTGATTCGCGTTTCGAGGCTGTTCGTGGAGTGCTGTGAGGATCCGAAGACGGTTGGGACCGCCTCGGGTTCCAGTCAGCACGTACCACAACACAGCCTCCATCACCCCATACTTGCCCCTCCCCCATGTAAATCCACAGGACCATCGACCGAGCATAGCCGAACCGTCCACCTTATCCGCCTAGATCTGAGGAGGCCGCTGTTAACTCGTCCCACAACAGTGCGAGATCCTCCTTGCACGTCCTCTACAGGATCAGAAATAGGACGTGATGCAAGCAGCACATCTTCCCTTGGTCTCGTCCTGTATCGAACTGCATGAAGACAGTGCTTCATCTCCTCTCAGGAGACGAGACCGAACAAGAAACCACCCTTGCGATTGCTAGAAACCTTCTCGAGGATGAAACGGGGAGTATTGATGACGTTGCAGTTGTCGTCCAAGCTGACGGAGTAGATGCAATCACAACGGGTGTCGAGACCGAAGACCAGGTTCAGGCATTGTTAGAGGACGACGTGTCGTTCAAAGCGTGTCGTAACACGCTCGATATGATGGATCTCGAGGAAGCAGACCTCATCGACGGAATTGAAACCGTCCCAGAGGGAGCCGTCGAAGTGACGCGATTACAAACCGACGGATACGCATATATCCGTCCGTAGCGAACACTCCTACTCGGAAGACGGACGCTTTGCATCCTCCCTCTCGATGTCTCGACTCCAACCGAGTGGCAAGATGCGACAGTCAGAGATGTTTTGCTGCAAGCACGTCAAGAGCGTGTCATACAATGGTTCTCAACAGCTACCATTCATAGGGAATCATTTGAAAGAAACTCCCAACTGCCGAGATCGGCGGAGTCAGGCACGATATGGAGGCCGTATAATCGCCGGGTAGAGGGTGTGAGACGAATTCTATGACACGCTGCGTCAAAGTAGACGAGTAGAGTCGAGATACCCGATTACACCCTCCGCGACACTGGGAGAGCAGTTTTGAAGATTCTTGACGTGGAGCGTCAGCCAACACAACTCGACACTCTCGATTATGTTGCCATGCAATCGATCGGTTTCTTCCAGAGTCGAAATCGAGTCGGGTCGAATTTGGGTGAGAGTTCGGTAAATTGGCTTATATGTCCCACGAATTCGATCAGTTGCAGACGCGACCCCTACCATGACAGATCAGCCATCACCGACCGACGACCGTACTAACGATGACTCGAGCCCGGGTTCGCTCCGGCGCGGGTTCTTGGGAGTCTCCGCGCTGATCGGCGCAGGTGCACTCGGAGCCACGACAACGGGTGCTGCAGACGACCACGACGGCGAAGCGAACGAGAGCAACGGTGAGATGGAGGGCCAGATGGATGCCACCGCGATGGTCACCATCGAGGAGCAGACGACGAACGGGACCTGGGTGAACGTCGCGGGAGCGACCCTTTCGGACGGCGGATTCATCGCGATCCACGACAGCACGCTGCTCGACGGCGACGTTCTCGGGAGTGTTATCGGCGTCTCGGAAGCCCTTGATCCAGGTGAGCATCAGGGGGTCGTCGTTCCGCTGTTCGGTGATATTCCGGGCACTGACTTCGATCGGGAAATGCTCGAAGCCGAGGAGACGCTGATCGCGATGCCTCACTTCGACTCGAACGACAGCGGCGCCTACGAGTTCATCGAGTCCGAAGGCGAGGTCGACGGCCCCTATGTTGACGATGACGGCGACGCCATCGTCGACGACGCGATGGTCTCCGTCAACACTGATCTCGACGACGGCGAGATGGGCGGCGACGAGGAAATGGCTGATGAGGAGGAGAGCGACGAAGGGATGGGCGAAGAAGAAGGGATGGCGTTCAGCCTCCAGGAGATCGTCGACAACCCCGAGGGCTACTACGTCGACGTTCACACTGAACAGAGTCCGGGGGGATCGGTCCGAGCCCAGCTTCACGGCGAGCCAGGGACGACCGAGTTCTCGGTCGAGATGAGTCCCGACGAGGTCGTCGACGACGGCACCGAGGGTGCGACGGGAACTGCCCACCTCGTGCTCGATCCGGAGGAAGAGGTCATCTGCTTCGACCTCTCGTTTTGCCGGATCACGCCCCCCTACGAGAGCCCCGCGAACACGGCCACGCACATCCACGAGGGCGACACAGGCGACACCGGCCCGCCGGTCATCTGCTTCCCCGACCCCCACCCACGTGATCCTGAAGCCGAGGGACCGCGGACCAGCGTCGGCTGTCTGCCCGGCGTCCTCGCTTTCGAAACCGGCGTCGAGTGAGCGACTCCACGGACGTTTTCGAGGGGTACTGATCTAGAGGAAGCGATGTCACTCCCCCCGAAGACGGTAAACGCGTCACTTCTACAGTCTCCACAGGTGGAAACGTCAACCGGTTAGATACCTCCCTCTGGGCGAACGACGTAGACTTTCCCGCAGTTGTCACACGTTACCGCTGCCGGTCGTTATCGGCAATGTGGGCCACAGTGACTCATATTCCTCACACTGGACTCGGATATCAAGCCCAGATATTGTTCTCCCGCTTCGGTACAGTCTGCAGTAGTTATCAGACCATAATCTATGGCTTTCCTCTCCGAAAGGATACCTCTCATCAGCGGCATTGGAACCGGTGCACTATTTTTCGAGAAATGATGGCGCATGAGATTGATCTCGAATTTGGGTGGGATTTCGGCAAATCCTCTTCCGTACTGTGACGAGTTGTTTCAGGAGAGGCGAGGAGGAATAACTCATGACTGACTCCCAGTACAACACCGATCACTCGCTGGATCGAACACGCCCTCGGACCGTTCACCCAGTTATGGTTCAGCCGACGCATGGGTTCGGGTCGGCCGATCGACAGCGGATCAACCGATCTCACCGGTGGGGTTCTCTGTCAAGGGTTCATCGCCGCACTCCAAGTGGGGAGCGGTTCAGTAGAGGCTCGAGATCAATGGGGATAAGGTGATCCTCTAATGTCCATTACTGGTCACCCACTCCGCCATCCGATTCGAGTTTCCAGGGAGCGCTTCGATGGTGTAGCCAACGCCAGAAGGCAGCTTCAGCTGACGCTCATCGCAGCTGGGGCGATCATGTTTACGGGTGCCTTGATAGTCGCAGTGGGTGCGTCTCCGCCGGGACTGATCTCGTTCGACCAAGACAACGACTCCGATAGCGGCCCTGGGGTCGAAGTCGAGGGAACGAACGGTACTGAAGAAGAGAACCCTAGCGTAACTGACGTGGAGTCCAGTGACGACAACAACGGTGAGGATGCGGGAGTGAGCGAAGACGAGACGCCAGCATCGACCGAAGCCGCATCTGGGAGCGATGGTGAGTCGACCGGCCAAAGTGAGGGTGCAACCGATGAGTCATCTGTCGATGCAACGCCGAATCAACGCGATGATGGCGATGGCGACGAATCGAACGACCCAGAAAGCGGCGAGACCGAATCGAATACTCTCCCAGCGGACGAATCCGATGGCGGCGACGACATGATCAATCCAGCAGCGAACGACGGTGTGGAGACGACTGAACTTCGAACACTCAAGATTGAGGCGACCAGCTCAGAAGCGGTCCAGTACGAGGTCGGCGTCAGCGGACAGTTTACACCGACTGGCTCTCACCGTTCCGGAGCTTCCACAATCGAGGGTCCAACGGCAATTGGTGAGGTTACCCAAGGAAGCCATACGCTCACCTTCGATGGCGACGTGACGAACTTGATCGTCGATGGCGATGCAGCCGTCTTCGTTAACAAGGAACTCGTCTACGTAACCAACGACGAGGCCTGATCAACAGGATCCACTGTCGCTTTCGCTGTGGGAGAGCCAGCATCCCATATGGTTCGGGCCGAACAAACGATACTCCCTGCAGAGCTATCGCTGCCATTGTTCAGGACGGCGACGGACGGGGGACGACTGTTCCGAGATACAGCACCTGTCCCAGCCAGGTTACGAGGTGTTTTGCCCTGAAAGAGTCCCCTCACGCCGAGTTAGAACCATATAGATCATAACGAGAGCCCCCAGTTTGGAACCAGCAGCAGCCACTAACGCTAATAGACTGCCTGAAGTGAGGAAAATCCCAACCGTAATGAAAAATACGACTATCATCACAACTATGAATGGTTTGATGAAAGTCGATGGCTTCTCAGGAAAGTCCATACGTACATGCTGTCGAATACGGGGGCTAATATGCTTTCCCTATAACTGTCACTCTGTCGTTATATTGAGGACAACTGGTTTGAGAAACTACTGTGTTATCCTGTATCGGAATGAGCATTGTCAAAAAAGGTTCACACCGCGCCAGGCCTCGAGTTACTCGGAGACGATCAGTGGCTGGACGATTTCGAGGACCTGGTCCATGTTCCGCGCCGGGTCGAAGGCGTTGGGCATCGAACTCGCGGGAACGAGCGATCTGAACCAGCTGGTGTGACGCGCCTCGACGCTGTGAATCGAGAGCGCCGCTGCGACCACGTCCCTGTTCTCGATGAGCGGGCCAGCCCCGGCATAGGCCGACGTACCGACGGCCTCGACACGGGCCGAGAACTGGACGAACTCCTCGAGAGTCGAGTACGGGAACTTGTACTCCGCGGCTTCGACGGGCGTCCCGCCGAGGTCCTGGATGGTCGCCGTGAGCGCCTCGACGTGGGCTACCTCGTGGTCGCGGACCGAGCAAATCTCCTGGTAGGTCGCATTCCGGAGCTGTGGGTCCGCGAACTTCTTGCCGATGGCCTCAGCGTTTTCGACGTCGCTCTCGGAGTAGGCGTCGAGGAACTCGTTGTAGTAGGCCGCTTCGAGGTGTTCGAGCGCCAGCGCGAAGTTCAGGATATCGACGTCGGTCACGTCGTCCATCCCGTCCATGCCGCCGCCGTTCATGTCGTCCTCGCCGACTGGCGTGGCCGAGCCGACCTCAAGGTCGATGCGGTAGAGTCGGGTGTCCCCCTCAACCGCGATCAGTGCGTAGGCGGCACCATCCGTGCCGGAAATGTCGAAGCCATTGACGGCGTTGGCGTCGATGCCGAGAGCACCAATGGTCGTCAGCCCGCTGGTGGTGTCCGAGTCGGGAGCTGCGTCCTGCTGGACGAGCACGTCGAGATTGCTGTCGATGTCGTACAGCATCGTACTGCTCGGGTCCGGGACGCTGTTGGTGTAGCCCGCGGCACTAAGTTGGGGGGCCTTACCGGCGTTGTCGTCGCCGTCCATGTAGAACGTATCGGGGTCCTGCCGGATGATGGAGCCGTCGTCGGCGTTCGTAACGAAGCTGTCGCCGTCGGTCGTCACGACCCGAATCGCGTCGGCCACCGGGTTGAAGTCGAACCCGATGCCGTCGATGAGATCCGTTTCGGGGTAGTCGGCCGAACCGACGACGTGTGCCTTGACGGAGCCGCCCGAGCCACTCGGCATCCCCACGGTGTAGAGCGTGCCGTCCTCGGCGAGGGCGTAGAGCATCCCGTTCGAGGGACGGTAGTCGATCCCGACGAGCAGGTCGTCGCCGTTCACGCAGGTGATCTTGGTGGCATGGTCGGTCTGAATCGCGCCCGAGTCGAGATCGACCGGAACGAGTGCGCTCGCGGTGCCCTCATCCCGGGCGACCAATGCGAGAGCGTGCTCCATGCTTCCCTCGTCGCCATCGGAGGGAACGAGGGTGAAGCCATACACTGGTGGCTGGTGGTCGGCCGCAGCAATACCGGTGCCGACCGATCCGAGGGCGACCGCTCCGGCGCCAGCTTTCGCGGCGTTGCCCATGAACGACCGCCGGTTTAGTGCGCCGCCCACGCGGGTGAGAAGGTCCTTGGTACTCTCATTTTCACAGTCAACGTCGTCGGCCTCCTGTGAGGCGCTGTCCAAGTCAACACCGTCGAGATCCGCAAAGCTCTCTCCGGCTTCGATGCGCTCTTCGATAGTATCACGGTCCATTGGTCTAAACTCCAACAATACCGCCAATTCGGAGGTATAAATTCATATGCCAGATACGTACCCAAATTCGCCCCAAATTGTAACTTACACTCACAGATCGAAAGAATGCCATCTCAGCCGAACGTGAGCTCAACGAAACGGAGGGCTCCCACCAAATAAACCGCCACCCTCTACTACAGGCTTGTCACTGCTTGTTGCCTTCGTTTAGTGATCACGATCGGAGTAAGCGTCCCGACCGTGACGAGTACGGCGTAGTGGACGATTTTTCTATCCGTCACATACCATGAAAATGCGAACAGCGACATGCTAAGAAAGACAATTATCACGTCGATCACCGTCTCCTTGCTATCCATGGCCAGAATTAGTTGCGCCGTCTACATAAAACTCACCCGCATGCACCTCACCTCTACGCAAGACGAGGTCCACCCCAGAACAGAGAAACCATGTCCTGCTGATCGTCAGTTGACGAAGCCGGCCATCCCACCGTCACGAGCAAGACGTTTTGGTCCCCGGAACCAACATCCCGCTATGCCGTTTGGAACGAGCTGGCATACGCTCCTCGACGAGTGCGACGCCCTCAACGACGAGGCGACCCTCGTCACTCCGCTCACGGAGACCGAGTTCAGGATCACCGACGTCCAAGAACACTGCATCGTGATTACGGAAACCAAGACAGACGACACAGAACCCCTCCAACGCGACCAGTTCGCAACGCTAGCCAACCGGATCTCCGACGCCGGCGGCACCTTCCACCTCCAGCGCCTTCCGCCCGATGCTGAACCCTACGCAGCCGTCTTGAGCCTCCATCCCCGCTACGAGTGCGACAAGCGAGCGGAGACGCTCACTGAAACCGACGAACCGACCACCTCCCAACTCATTACTGGGGCCACCCCATCGAGTGACGACCAGGACAGGTCTGAGCCCGATCTCGACGTCTACGCCGATATGCTCCTTCTGATCGACACGCTCGAACGCCACGATCCCGCTGCGTTCGATGAGTGGGAAACGCCCGTACTCATCAACCTCTATACTTTGCTCTCGGACGTCCAGCGGAACGCGGGCGACCTTCGTACTGAGGTTCGAGAGGTGCTACTCGACCGGCTCCACCACGACCAGCCGGTTCACGGACAGTATGGCTCGGTCCAGCGGACGACCCGCCGAAATCGATTCGCTCAAAGACGACGACGAAGTCCTCCGCGTCCTCGAAGACGAAGGCATCCCTCGCGAACGCGTCATGGCCGTCGATCGAGAGAAAGTTGACGAAGCACTGGAAGTCACTGAACTGTCCGACTCGGCCGTCTACGAAATCGACGAGCGAGAGTACGTCCGCAAAGCCGACGTCGACGAGGAGACCAAACAGAGCCGCCTCCAAGGGCTGAAGGATCAACTCGCGTTGAGCGACGAGCCTGAAGCCGAAGACCTCCGTGAGGAAGTCGACGAACTCGAACAGCGGATTGAGGACCTCACCGAGTTCAGTCCGGGGACGGAAGTCGGCTCACGCTCGTAACCCTCCGCTACGTACGTCACGCCAGTTCGGGGTGTCATAGAACCCATCTCATACCGTGATGACGGTGCTTCCCGGATCGTCTCTGCATTCGTCGGTGGTGGCGGTAACGACGAGTCAAAGACAGAGTGCAAAGAACACCTCCGTTCGAGCATGGACTCGGCCTTGGGTGCGTTAGGGTACTCGCCAATCGTTTTGGACGCAGGTCTTGCTGAGGTACAACACGTGTCTGGGAGCCGCATGCTGGTCGGGATTGAACGTCAAAAGGTGATCCTAGACCATACTGATTTCGAAACAAGGAACATGCGACTGTCCGCTACAACGAGAGTTGTTTTCGGCCGAACTGATAGGCCACCCGTCCAGAAGAAGCTACCACGATGGCAGTGAGATAGTAGACGAGAGGGAGTGCGAGAAAGCCCAATATCAGATCCAGACTGCCGGTATAGTCGGGTGAGAACAACAGGAAATCGATTCCCGCGTTCACGAGGCGAGCATGTGCAACTACAAGCAGAAGTACTCCGTCAACGATTCCTTCGTTAAGTGAGGATACAAAAGCCTGTAGTATCGAAGCAAGAAGGAGTATCAGTTGGAACCCGAACAGTATGAGAACGCTACGGGCGGTGAGAAACCGGCGAGACGTCTTCGTCAGCTGGTGCATAATAGAGTCAACTCAGACATAGGTACAAATATCTTTGGTAAATCCGACTAGTTTGTCATTTCTCTCGATTGGAGACGAACTGGGTTACTCCGCGGTGAGATCTGGACACGCCACTTCCCAGAGATGACCGTCTGGATCAGCAAAGTACCCGGAATAGCCACCCCAGAAGGTGCCCGCTGCCGGTTTCACGAGACGCCCGCCAGCACGTTCTGCTTGCTCGAGGATCGCATCCACCTCGTCGGTCGTCGAGACGTTGTGCGCTAACGTCACCCCCGAAAAGCCAGTCCCATCATCGGACACTGTAGCATCTTCTGCGAGCAGGGCTCTCGGATAGAGCGACAGCCACGTTCCCTCGAGAGGAAAGAACGCAACCTCACTATCATCCTCACGGTCTTGGATTGGAAACCCGAGGTCATCCCGATAGAATCGGATCGCTCTATCAAGTTCTTCGACACCGAGTGTGATGAGCGAAATGTTGGGGTCCATCAAGATACAGACGACGCCTCGAATGATAAACGTAGCTCCGTGGGCGCCATGAACTCCAGTCAGAACGATTCGATTGGGGAGGTTTGCATACGCGACGTCCCCGCCAAAAGATGAGGCAGTTCCTCTCAAGTATAAAAGTTATAACTGACTCATCCATAGCGCTCAGTATGGACAATTTGACAGAGTTTCAACGCGACTTGTTATACATTATCACTGGGTCCGATCAGCCCTCCGGACAAGACGTTTCGGACGAGATCACCGACTACTACGATGAAGAGGTCAATAACGGTCGCCTCTATCCGAATCTCGATACACTCGCCGAAATGAACCTCATTACTCGAGGCGAGCAGGATGGACGGACGAATTACTACGAGATCACCGATACCGGTCTCGAAGTGATTCACGAGCGACGTGAGTGGGAAGAACAGTACGTCGACTTCTAAGATGAGCCCAAGCAGGGTAAGAGACCCCGAGCATGCCTCCTCCCCTGAGACTGGAGCGAGAACCACTGCACGAGCGGTTTTACTCATCGATAGACGACCGCGACCAGCGACGCTTGGTTCGAAGGAGAGCCAGACGAGAAAACGAACAACAGCAGCATTATATATCGCTCAGCGAAAAGGATAACAAAAGGGATGGGAGATCTTCTCCAAACACTGTCGATAGAGAACGTCGTCGGGTCGACGAGCATCGACCAGGAACTCGATCTCGAGTCGCTTGCTGACGATCTCGACGGCGCCTCATTCGAGCCAGACCAATTCCCAGGGGTCGTCTCGCGAACGACCGATCCGAAGGCTGCCTCGCTGATCTTCCGCTCAGGGAAGATCGTCTGTACTGGCGCGTCTTCAGTCGACGATTTGACGACAGCCGTCGAGTTGACGTTCGAGAAACTTCGCCAATTGGGACTCAAGGTCCCAGAGGAGCCGGACATCACGGTCCAGAACATCGTCACGAGCGGCGATCTCGGCACGTCACTCAATCTCAACGCGATTGCGATCGGGTTGGGTTTGGAAGATGTCGAGTACGAACCAGAACAATTTCCCGGACTCGTCTATCGGCCCGACGAACTGGATGTCGTCGTCTTGCTGTTCGGCAGTGGAAAGCTCGTCATCACTGGCGGAACTCAGCCAAGGGATGCCGAAGACGCGATTAGCGTGATTCACGCTCGGTTGGACGACCTCGGACTACTCGAGTAGAATTGGTGAACCTCGGTGGTGGACTCCTCGCTAGCCGAGAGGGTTCGCTAGCTTGGAAGCCCCATCATTCACTCGTGGACGGTGGGATCAACGTGTTCGATGACCTCGCCGAAGGCAAGCGTCTCCTGGACGTTCTCGATTTCGATCTTGACCCGGTCGCCGATCTCAGTCTCCGGGACAATGACGACGTAGCCCCGCTCGACACGGGCGATACCGTCCCCTCGCTTGCCAATATCGTCGATATCGACGATCCGGCGATCCCCCTTTGCAATCGGTGGGTTACGTGCACTGGATTCGGTTGACTGCCCAGTCGTCTCACGGGCTGATGAGCCAGAGTCAGAATCAGAATCAGATGCAAGCAGTGCGACCTGATAGACCTGTCCTGGTTGGAGATCTCCATCCGTGAACTCTCGAGCAGGAATCTCGATTCGATACGAGTCGCCATCGGCCTCGACCTCGGCACTGAACAGACAGAGTAACTCTTCAGGTATCTCCATACTGAAACCTTCTATTCGACCATCACCCAACCATCACCTTGAGTCTACTGGTGACCACAGAGCGTCATCTCGGAAACCGACCTACTACGGAGGCAGGTCGGTAGCAGCTGCACCTTTCGAACTCTAACGAACGTAATCCAGAGATGATCAGTACCAAAAACAGGCGGGTGGCTTAGGTCCGCCTGTAGAGTGCACGGTAGTGTGGTGAATGCGACGCAACTTTCGGACCGTGCATGTGAATAACAGTCATGGTGAACAATAAGTCTGTCGGGTGGCGAAAAGTTCCCCTCCGAGGCCAAGGTCTTGAACAGCCAGAGCATCGTCTCACGCGAATTTGCTACTGAAACCATGTCTTTGAGGCGATGGGCGACGCCGTTGCGTGTCATCGGAACACGATGCTCGTCTCTCCCGTACGCGCCGCCATAGTGAGGTCACATCTCCCGGCGTACCCGCACCGCACAGCACCGCAGCCCCACACAGTATCGCACCCCCGCCGCTGTCCCACTGGCCGCCTGCCAAGGCTTCTGACTGTCCCATCATCTACTCGAGTGTGCTCGTCACTCGGCCAGTCGGCTTGGAGCTCCACCCCTGTCCCCCCACACTGCTGGAGCCCTCTCTCCCCTCTCTGTCTCGCTCGATGGACCCCTACTCGGCTGAAACCTGATGCCCCCTCACCCTACTGGTACCCAGTGACCCCCTGGCCTGCTATAGCACTGTGACCCCCTTCCTGCTGACTCGCTCGATCCCTCACTCTGGTGGCTCGCTCACTCGAGCTCGAGTATTATTTCTCCTTCTCACTCACTCGCTGCTCCCCTCTCAAATAACTCTCGAAATTTGATACACTCCTCTTTGTAGGCCCCCTTCATCCGAGATCAGGTTCGCTTGATCTGTCCCTTCTCACTGCTTCGCCTCCCCCTCCACTCGAGGAGGCTGTCGCTCTCTTGTTTTGTGGGTCGGTCATCAGCCAGTCTCTCCTTTCCCACGCGGTTTTGATTTGTTTCCTTACACTGAGTTTCAGCCAGGCCAGGCCCCCACTTCGAGGTCGGTTGGAGTAGTGCAGTACTAGGAGAGTAGGGGGTCTTTTAGTGACGCTAAAGAGAGCTTGCTACGAAACGCTTCTAAATCGGTTAGCTGGAATCGGCTAGAGGGCAATCGGTTAGTAGAAAAATCAATTAGTGGTTCGTAGCGAAAGTTTTAGAGTTAGTGACTGAGTGATATATTGTATGGTGCTCGAGGATCTCGCGTTAGACTGGAAGTCCGAGGCCGTGTTGGTCGCCCTTACCGAGGCAGATGGTGAGGCAACGACGACGGAGCTCAGTACCCTCACGGGGATCGAAAAGAACGACCATATTTTGTATCGATTTCGTGAGAAGTTAGTCCCTGCTGGCCTCATCGAAACCAGAAAAGGCGAGGCAACAGATGCGCCGATCCCCCCCACTGTTGCGATGCTAACCGATTCGGGTGAAGAAGTCGTCACGCAGCTCCGGGATCAAGACCGACGGGCACTGGACGTCTCTGAGCGGATCGAACAGGTCGCTGCAGACGTAGCACAATTAGAATCGCAAGTCGAGAGTATCGAAGGTGAATCGGTGACCGAGGATCGGCCAGTACCCTCCGATGAGCTTAACTCCATTAGTGAGGACGTGGACACACTCACGACTCGCCTGGACGCTCTCTGGGAGGGGATGGCGGTGATGCGTGATTTCATCCAAGAAGAGCACGACGTTGATCTCCGAGCATACAAAGAAGACCACGAGATCGAGACACGTGAACCTGAATGAGGAGTATCTGAGGCTGCAGGTGGTAGATCGAGAGAGTTCACACGCCTGATTGCTTTCCTGCCCTCTGATCTCATCTGAGAACTCGTTCGCGTTGCCCCCGGAGGACAAGCCAGAGACCAATAATGATCCCAACACCCATCAGGCTATACTGGAAGAATTGCCCAGTCCGTTTCTCTCGGTCGTACGTATCACCATGGTACACCTGAGATGCAGTGTTATGAACGACGTAGTAATTCTCTCCAACTCGGATGAGTTCGTTAGCTTCTGGAAGGGTATCATGGGCTGATACACTTCCTGTTTGGACGGCTGTTTGGATTTTTGGAGATGCCCGGTTTACTGGTGTCGAAATATAGCCCAACGCTTCCTCCCGCTCCATTCGTTCCAGGGAGAGCGTTCCGTTCCCTCCTAACCGCGGGGGTTGAACCCGATAGAACTCACCGTCAAGGTAGGCATAGCGGTATCCACTCCCAGGACCTGCAGCCCGTTCAGAGGAATAGTTCACGCCATCGTTCTCTAACACATACTGTTCAAGCCTGCAGACTCTGAAATCACGGTTGAGACAGGCTACTTCGCTATCAAAGGACATCACCTCGATGCTACTATTGACGTGGTCATCCTCGAACGTCACTTGAGAAGCCTCGTAGCGGTACCAATTCGGCTCGTCTAAGTCGAGCACCCCAATATAGAGCGGATTAAGTAAGAGAATCACGCCAAAGAAAACCAACACAGTTCCAAATGGAATTGAGAAGGGAAGTCTCATAGCACACACGTATAATTACCGTATGATAAACCTTAGGCGCTATTGAAAGGTACGAAAAGGGGGAGATGGCGTCCTTGAATCCATAACGGCTGTGTATTTTTCTGAGGCCTCGCAGGCTGAGCAATAATTTCGGTGAGATATAGTCTGAATCTCGCGTTACATACAGACAATTCACCCATCAGTTAAGAAGAATTATGTCAGCTAAATTGTCCTCAGATGCGGGTTTCCTGGCTACTCACTGATTTCATAGGTTGTGCTGTCTCCTTCCTCCCAGTGGGTGTATCGTCCTTGATCTGGTGGTCGTGTATTGTAGGAAACACGGAGCAATCTGGTGTATAGGTTGCCGACGTCACCTCCTGCAATTTCAGCAATGCAACTATAGGCGTGCAGAACACGGTCAGATTCCCATTCAACCCCCAATACCTCAAAGTCGCTACTATTCGATCCTCCCGCAGATTCTTTGAGTGCGATCACCACTGACCTATCGAAATCCGTCTCCGCTATCCAGCGCTCATCGTTATCACTCAGAGTATCCCAAACGAAATCGCCTATTCCATCTTGAGAGATGGCCATATCGATCCCGTCACCATTGTGTGCTCCCCCTTCTGGAGTGCGTATCTCATGGGACGGTTCGTTTTCTAGATCCAGTTCGGGACACCCGCCACCCCCTTCCGAACATCCCGCGACCAAACTAATTCCACCGCTTCCAACCAACGTGAGAAGCGAGCGACGATTCATACCTACGTATTCGTTGTGGGGATAACAAGAAACCTCTCCAAGGTCAAAAAGTTGCTTGTGCAAAAAGCGACCATCGATAACTAAGCACTCCGATATAACGGATATCCCTCCATCAAGAATCTCTGGCTAGAGAAACCTCTTATCTTCATCGCGGTCTGACCTCAGGTCTTCTTCATTGCTGTTGGCCTCGGGTGCTGAATCGTCCGATCCCTTCGTTGCTTCATCTTTTAGGGCCTCAGAGCGACTAGGGGGAGTCTCCTCTCGGTCGGACGGAAGTAGTGGCCGGAACTCGCCTTGCTCGTAGATCTGCGGGCCGCCGTACTCCTCGTTATCATCGTCAGGGAAGATCACGAACATGAAGTCATCTATCGTTGGCTCCTGTGGGAACTCGTGTTCGGGGATGAACGGCGCTCTAACCGGCATCCAGTCTTTCTTGATCGCCTCTTTCGAGTCAACGACCTGTGTCTCTCCTTTGATCGTCAATGTGTACTCGTCGGTCCGTGGATCGTGCTCGTAGTATGCCGGGATCGAGTCACGATTCGGATTCTCCGCCTCCTTGACGCTCCCAAAGCGGGTGAACTCGTTGCCCTTCGAGTCGCCCATCACGACCTCATCGTCGTCTTCGCACCAGACGAGGTCGTAGGTGTTCCTCGGACGGAGCGCCACAACTTCGGGCTCTGGACGATACTTCGCCCCCTTGTTGTAGAACTGCCGGTTACCTGCCTGATCGACGTCGGAAACGAACGTGAGTTGATCGTGCTCGATCGTCTGGTTCTGTACCGGACCTTCCGTCCGGAAGATGATCTGCTCACCTCGTCGCGCCCAATAGCCGAACTCGTCGTGTTCTGCTGTCCCGTCTTTCACCGCGAACACACAGAGATGCTGCTCTTCCATCGCTTTCCGCAGGTTCGTCAGTGTCTGCATCGGCTTCGTGATCGTGCTCGTTTCGGCCTCGATACTGATGTGGCGGCCTTCCGTGAGCGCCCACAACTCGGGATACTCGTCTCGTAGGCGTTCTTCACGTTCGTGAATCTCCGCTAGCGTCTCACCAGCCATCGGATCGATCGGGAGATCCGCGAGGCCGTCCGGATCTTCTTCGCCTTCCTGGGTTGGGAGTTCGACCCACATCCCGAGCTTGGTGAACGCCTCGAACGATTGCGTGAGCACCCACCGGTGTTCGTCACCGCCGCCGCTCGCGCTACTGCCCGTATCCTGCAGCAGGTCGGCCGCTTCTCGTCCTTCGACGGTGAGCCGAAGCATCGAGTCACCGCCTCGTCGCTCCCGTTCCAGGTAGTCCTCGGGCGTCCGTTCGAGCACCTGCGAGGGTTTGCTTTGATAGCCCAGTTCGCCCGCACGACGGCTCCAGTCCGCTTTCACGTCCTCAGCGGGGACAAACCCGCCCACCGAGTCCTGTCGCACTTGTACCGCATAGGCGGCCTCGTAGAGCGCCTGCTGTGCTTCCTCACTTTCCAGGTCCGCTTTCGCAGCCTCAGCATCGTCCGCGACGGCGGCCCCCGCTTGGCTCCCGAGTGCCGCTGCGTCTTCCGGAGTCGCCGCCTCATCGTAGAACACAGCGTCTTCCTTGATGTCCTCAGCCGTCCGGCGCTCCTGGCCGTACTTCTCGAGCGAGCGCTCGATCAGCGCCTCGACGCCCTCCTCGTCACGCTCGTCGACGGCCCACTCGATCGGCGGGAACGCATCGACCTTGTACGAGTGCGTGAGCTCGTTGTGCTGATCCTCCGTTCGCATGTAGATCCGATACGGAGAGAGGTTCATCAGATCCGCCGGCTCAACATCATCGGAGTGCTGGCCGGCGATGAACTGGGAGTCTTTCTCACCACCCGCGTTGAACGAGAGGAACGTCCGGCACTGGTTTTCGATCGCGTGGGCCACCTGTTCAGGGAGCTGGTTCCACGGGTTCTGACACGCCAGCGTGAGACAGTAGCCGAACGCTCGCGCCTCGGAGAGCACTGAGTGGATGTTGCTCTGTGGGGTGACGATCGAGTCGAACTCGTCGCACAACACGAAGTACGGCGGGGGGTCGTCGTTTCGGTAGGTCTGCTCACGAACGGCCATCCAGGTCCGTCGGATCAGCGCCGTCGCGAACAGTTGCTTAATCGTATCCGACGACACACTGGTATCGACGACTATGATCTTCCCGTCGGCCACCGCATCCTCGATTGAGACCGTGGACTCGGGGAACGAGACATACTCAAGGACGACTGGGTTCTCGACCCACTGCTGAAGCCGGTTCTTGACGGGTCGAATCTCCGAGGCATCCATCTCTTGAAGCGTTTCGCGAGCGAAGTCCTCGATGAACGCGATCCGCTCCTCGGTCATCTGTTCTGCGTACTTCTGCATTCCCTCCGGATTGAGAGCCGCCCACAGGTCGAATAGCGTACACTGCATCCCCGAGCGAGCCATCCCACGCACGAGATTCCGAGTGATCATGTTCATCGTCGGCCCCCAGAACTCGCGATCTCCGCCCGCCTGAGCCAACAGCGCGGCGATATCGTCGGCGAGCGATTCGATCCCGGAGAGGAACGACGTCGAATCAGGATCGGCCTCGATCGGCGGCTCGAGGAAGTTGAAACCGACCCGCTGGTCGGGGTCGCCACCAAGTTCGATGTAGATCACGTCGTCCTCGCGATGCTCGGGTATCGCCGCAAGAAAGTCACGGGCGTCTCCCGTCCCTTTGGGATCGAAGTATAGCATCCCGTGGTCACGGTTCGCGATCTGATAGGCGAAGTTGTTCAACAAGGTCGTCTTCCCAAAGCCGGTCCCGCCGCCGATGAACTGGTGGACGTCCAGCAAGTCGGCCGAGACCCCGGCCTCGATCTGATTTTTCGTGCCGAGACCGTACCAGTAGGGCATGTCCGGGTCCCTCGTGTTCAACATCGCCGATTGCTTCTCGAGGTCTTCAGCCGTGTCGGGAATGCCGGCGTCTTCGAAGTCGAACCGGGGAGTTCCGGGCGGGATCCCCCGGCCGGAGGTCGCCATTGCGTAGTCCGTCTGTTGGGTATTGATGTCCGTCGGGACGTGACAAACGCCGACGAGCGTATCACTCGAGAACGTAATGTTGGCGTCCGTCCACTCCCGATTGACACCCTGTAAAACGAGGTCGCGAAGATCGGACCCGCTCTGGAACGTCGGGACGAAGCCCTGCTCGAACTTCGAGTCGTAGAACTTCCGGAACATCTTCGCCGTTTTCTCGACGCGACGGCAGGCCTCCTCGGGATCGGCGCTCGATGCGAACACTCTGATATTGACGTGATAGCCTTTCTCGCCGTGCTGATCGAGGATCACGCGAGCGGCCTTCGATTGGGAGTCGCCGACGTCGAGCGATCGCGTGAACTGTTCTTTGGGATCCTCCCCCCGCTTCTCGGGGTTGGTGATCTTCGCCAGCTCATCGGCCATTCCCGACGCTTGGAAGCCGGTCTTCGGGTTTCGGATCTCTTCGGCCGCTTTCTCGATTCCGTCATACCACTTCTTCCGACTCTGGGGATCGGAGATCGCGGGCTTGATGACGATCTGGATGAGGACATCCGCGTCAGACCGGGCAGCGGGATCGACCATCTCGGCGGTGATCGCGTCGTAGGGGTCCTGGTCGAAGTGGTCAGGATCGAGTTTGAAGTGCTTGATCGGTTTGAACTTCCCCGTCCCCTTGGCCTGTCTGAGTTGGAGAGAGGCCCCGGCGACGGCGTGGCCTGGTTCGGTATTCAGGAACACGGGAGACGGATCGATCACGTCCGAATCGTCGTAGAACGTTTTGAGTTGCCGACCGAGCAGCTGGCGGGTCCGTTCGTCACCGGGGACGAATCGGAAGCTGAGGGTTTCTGTCGAGTCCGTGTAGTGGAGTTCGAAGGTGTGGGCGTTCGAGACGTTCTTGCGGTTGAGGAATCCGCCACGATCGACGTCGTGCAGCGAGTTGAGCAACTGGCGACCCTTTTCGAGACTCCCGCTCTCGCGGTAGGGGCGTATCCCGACGAGTGGGTGCTCACGGGCTTGCTGGTGGATCGTCTGATTAAGTTCGTCGTCGATCTCGAGCGGTTGCGGTCCTGAGCCTGAAAACAGGTTATCGAACATGGTTACCTGAGGTAAACGCGCTTGCCGCTGCTCTCGATCGTCTCTCTCATCGTCTTGGTACCATTGCGGCCCATCTACAGCCACCTCCACTCGTCCGTCTGCTCACGCAGAAATGACGCCATGTTCTCCCCGTGATTCGACGGGTCGTACTGCACGAAGGCGAACTCACACGGGTTGTGATGATCGCCCATCTCGACGCGAAGCGGGTAACAGCCCTTCTGGTCGACCTTCAACAGAGCCTCAGCAAACCCGTATTCCTCTTTCCCGGGGGTCGCTCCCTGGATGTACTCTTTCTCTGAGTCGGTGAGATCGAAGCGCTCGGCCCACGTATCGTCCATCTCTTCCAGGTAGTGGAAGATCTTCACGCTCATCTGATCGATGATGATCTGGGCATCCTCCTGCTTCTGTTCGCGATTCTCATCGTCGGCCGTATCCTTCTCCCCGTAGAACTCCCCGACCGACTGCGTACTGAAGATCATCGAGAGATCGTAGTGCCGGGAGTGGCGGATCGCCTGCTTCAGGAACGAGAGGTCCGACGAGTGCTTGGTCATGTAGTGGGACTCGTCCATCGCCATGATCGTCGGGTGCTCACTGCGCTTTGCCTGCTGGTACACGAGCGAGGTGAGCGTCTGCATCATCAGGCCCGTCTTCGCCTCGCCCTCGTAGCGCTGGAGGTCCAGATACAGCGTATCGGACTCGCTGATATCGAGTTCCGTGGGTTGGGTCAGGTGGTGGTAGATCCCGCCCTCCTCGAATGCCGAGATGTCGTTGTTCAAGATCCGAATCGCCGTCTCCTTCCGATCTTCCCAGGACTCCTCGTCGTCGGCGATCTCGTCGCGAACGAACTGGTCCGGGTCGTTCACCATGTCCTCGAGGACTTGGATGACCTCGGTGATCGTCGGACTCGGTCGATCGTGGGTCGCAGGATCTTCAGTGATCCCCGCTTGGTCGAAGGCGACCTCGATCGCCTTCTGCCACGTTCCTTTCTTGTCCGTGAGATCCAGATCCTCAAGCCGGTAGTACGTCTGGATGAACGTCATTCCCCGGCGCTTGACGTCCTTGAGCGGTGTCGACTCGCCGATCCGCTTTAGCTTCTCCTCAGGGACTGGCTCGATCTCGAGGGGGTTGATCGGCGTCTCCCCTCCGATCACGAGATGATTCCCATCGAATACCTCGCAGAGCCCGGTGAACTCGCGAACGGGATCGATCAGAACCATCCGTGTGTCGGGGTTCTGGATCTTGTGGCGAAGCAGGAACGTCTTCAGGGTGGTCGTCTTCCCGCTCCCGATCTTGCCGAAGATCCCCATATTATAGCCCGTTCCCCGCGAAAAGAGATCGAGGACAGTCGGCTCACACCGATCAGCGTGAGTCCCGATCTCGACGCCGCCGGGCTCGATCAGGTTCTCGGAGGTCCAGGGGATCAGTGCTGCAAGCCCGTTGCTCGTCATGGTCACTTCCTCGCCCGTGTCGTCTTTCGCGAGCGGGGCGGCCGTCTGGTAGCCCTCGACCTGGTGGTACTTCATTTCCTTCGCGTTCGTGTTGAGCTCGCGAAGGCTCGTCCGAACGGAGCGCACCGCCTTCTTCAGCAGCTTCGGCGAGGGCGCTCGAAGCTCAATGTAGGTCGTACTCTCGAAGAGTCCTGTATCAGGCTGTTCAACGGATTCCTTGATGTCTCGAGCCGCTTCGTATCCCTGTCTGTAGCGTTCGGCGAAGGGGCTGTTCTTCTCCTCGGCACTGACCGTCTTTTGCTCCATGGCATCGACCTGGCTCTTCAGTTCTCGGCGCTTGTTCTCGATATCGAGCCCCTCGAAGTGAGTCGATGTGGTGGCCCGAACCCCTGGTTCGTCGAAGTTCAACACGGGTTCGAGCATTCCGAGCGGGGGTTGTCCCGGCCAGTCTCGGATTGCGATCGTCGCCGAGTAGGTGTCGTCGTCAAGGACGACGTATCGTGGGCTCTCGGAGGGGTTGATCGAGTCCGGCGAAAGGAGTGACTGGTAGCGCCACTCGAGTTCATCCTCGTCAGTCACGACCCCGATCGTCGCGCCGTTGTTCAGCTCGGCTGGGTCGTGCTCGATCTCCGTGAATTCGCTGTCCTCGTCGGTCTCATCGGTCTCGTCGTCTTCCGGCTCGTCTTCGGACTCGACGTCGGTCTTGGGCTGATCGTCCGATCGGTCATCCCGTCGGTCCTCGTGATCGTCGGGATCAGTCGAACGGTCGTCAACCCCAGGACGATGGTCTATTCCATCGTCTCCGTCTTCCTGGCCGTCGTCCCGGAAGTTGCCTCGGAGAAGCGAGGAAAGATCTCCGCCGCCACCACGACTCTGGCTGCGGCTACGGCCCTGGTCCTGGGGGTCCTGATCGGATTCAAGGACTTCTCCGCCGTCGGGAGCCGTCGCTTCCAAGCGGGTGTCTCCCCGACGTGATCTCGTCGCACCTGGGTCGGGTTCATCCTCAGTCAAGTGCTGGTAGGTGAGGTCGTACTCGGGATCTCCCGCATCCTCGGTCTCCGGGACAGGACACTGCCGTACGAGAGCAGTGAAATCCTCGTACTCGTAGACGTCGTCGCCCCGGTAGTAATCGGCGAGCACTTGCGAAAACGCCGACGACGACAGTGGGACAGCCGTGATATCCGAATCGACCGATCGAGCGAGTTCGGCGACCTCGGTCAGTCGCGTCTCGAGTTTGTCGATCATCTCCTGCAGGTGTTCTTCGGAGCCTTCGCGCTCGGCAAGCCGCCTTGCCGTCACGAAATTTCCGAGGACCGGCACCGCTGCCAATCCCTCGTCATCCACCGAGATAACGACGTCTTCGGGATCGACAGCGACGATGAAGTAGTACTCGCGCGTCATCGTTGTCTCTTGGAGGACGCTCACCGTCCAGGCACGCTCTTCGGCGACGTCGGTGAGCACGTTCCGGGGAAGCGCCTCCTCCTCGTTACCGTCATTCTCGAAGGAGATCGCCTCCGAACGATACTCGGATGCTCGCTGACGGTAGGTGTTCTCCCGAGATTCGTAATCGACCGAGCGCATTGTGTTGAACCACTGGGCACCGTAGTTGATTTTCGACGCGAGCGCACGGGCGAGCCGATTAACCTTGAGTCGCCACTCCTCTTCGTCCTTGGTCGCCATGTTCGCGGGCGTCACGCGCACGGCTCCGATAAGCGTCCCATCGTCGCGCTCGATCGCGTGAGAGTCGCGGTACGCTTTCTGCACGTCGACGAACTCTTGAGTGGGTTCGTCGTCGCCAGCTCCGAACACACTCGATTTGATGAGCGGAAGCGAAGCTAGTCGTCGTGCGAGCGATTCCGGGTCGGGTTGAGTTCTGGTGGTGTCGTTGGACATGGAGTGCAGGTACTCTGGTTGGTCGGTGTAGTGGCGGTACACGTCGCGAACGTAGTGATGGATCTCGCGATCCGACGGGGCCGCAAAGATCAGGACCGTCGAGACGACGAACGCTAGGACGCCAATCGTCCCGAAGAGGTACGTCATCCCCGGTGGAGCCAATAGGACGGTAAAGGCCCACACCATGAACGTGACCGAATAGACGATTACGAACTCGGAGAGGGCTCTTCCGGCGAACTCCGGTTGCTTCACGATCGTGTTCAGTACTTGATCGCGCCGTTGGTCGGGTTCCTCTGTGGACATGGGTAGTGTGAGACTCTGAATTCAGTCGGACATCCTTCGATAGGCGTCGACGTCGGTTCGGTGGCTGCCGATCTGTCCGATCGACCGCCGAGACGAGCCCTGATCACGGGACGCTTGGCGGACCATCGTCGTCCGCTCGGCCTGCGTACTGCCGGCTCCCCGGCCCTTGTGAACGCGCGAGTCGAGTCGTGGCCCACTCTCGCCCGAGAGAAGCCCGACCCGCTGGCCGAGGTTCACTGCACGGCTCTGGGCGGCCGACCTCCCGTTCGACGCAATATCACGGGCACGACTGCCTGCGTAGCGCGCCTGCTGGGGTGCCTTCACGTCGTACCCCATCTCGCTCCGACGACGGAGGCCGTCTCCAACGGCGCCAGCAGAACCAGCCATCAGCGCGTTCGTGAGGAAGGTCGCCTTCATGATCACGAGAGGCAGCAGGATCGCGACGAACAGCGTCCCCAGGGTCAGGATCACAGCTGAGAGGCCGCTCTGACCGATGCTCCAGTCAATGCTGATCGCCGCTTTGAACAGCAATGCGGTCGGCCACGGCATGATGAGCAGGCCGACGTACGACCAGATGAACATCGATCCCAGTCGCCGAAGCACCCTGTGTGGACCGAGTAAGGCAAGCGAGAGGGCGAACGGGAACAGGAACGGCATCACCATCACGAGCAGGGTGTAGCGAAACCCCCACAGCAGGGCGAACACCATCGCCTCAAACCAGCCGAACAGGTAGATCCCGCCCGCTGCTGCGAGCCCACTCGTACTCGCGAGTTCGGGGAGATTATCGAGTAACTGCGCACCGTCCGGTCCGAGCCACGACGCGATCGAATCCGCAGCAAGGTGCATCGCCGACGTGATTGGCCACGACAGGGCGAACGCAATGGTACCGCCTAGGATCAACAGCGCCCACGATGACGCCTGATACGAGTTCAGGATCGGTCCGAACGGAAGGACCGTTGCGACGACCATGATCGACAGGACGATGAGGAATAGGACGAGCGGCGACACCGCCCCGATGTAGATCTCGTCATAGAGTGCATCGTAGTGATCGGTCGTGGGCGATCCGAAGACGCTCATCCAGCCGTCGTTGTCCATCGTCGGCGTCCCGAGGGCGAACTCAACCGACCCCTCGAGAACCGACTCGAACGTACTCCGAGCGTGTTCGTCGATCCACTCGACGACGTGATTGACCATCGCCGTCGCGATGTTTCGCGGGTCTAACTGCGAGAATCCGAACCCGCCGCCACCTCCGCCTCCTCCAATGGAGTCATCGGTTTCATTGCCAGAAGAATTGTCTGGCGCTGGGTCGTCTCTCTCCTCTCCGATCCCGCCATTGGAGATGCCATCATCGGTGGCGTTGTCGTCGCTCTCGTTACCATCACCGCCGCTCTCGGCCTCGCTCTCGTTGTTCTCCCCGTTATCGGAGAACGGTCCATCACCAGTGGTTTCGTTCTCCTGAGCACTCGCACTATCAAGCGCGAAACCTGGCGCAATCACCAATCCGGGCAACAAAACGACGAGGAGGACAACTCGAAGCCAACAGACTCGGCGCACATGACTCACCCGAGAATCGGGATACACGGGGGCACGTCCAGGCTCCCGATATTGACCGCGAGCACCAGGACGCTAATCCCGAACAGGACGAACCCGACGGCGATTGGCACGCGACCCATCATCGAGTAGCCCGTCTGCATCCACCAGCCACTCACTGGCAGCGCCTCGATCGCGCCACCGAGGAAGATCGCCGCCACGATCACGCCGAAGAACATGAAAATCGCGACCCAGATCACTAGCTGCATGAAGTCTCCGGCGGGTGTGTTGCAGATCTCACTCGCCTGAAGTGGGAGCACCGCCGGTCCAGTGCTGGTCGTCGACGTTGCCGATGCCACGCCTGACGACCCCACCAGCGCTAGCAACGTCATCGCGAGCGCCGTCACGGCCCGAACGCGCGAGCGCAGTCCCGAGACAATAACCGGATCTAGAATCTGTTCGACTTCGACTAGTGACGCCAGTGAACGGTATCTTGACATCATCTGTTTCGAGGTGAGGATATGAAGGTATATATTCGCTACTACAATGATATGACACGTGGTAGTAACGTATTTATGCTTGTTCTCGCATACCAGGAATTATGGTATCCAACCAGAGGATCCACAATGAGTACTAAATCGAACTCAGTCAAGACAACGACGTATCAGGGCAAAATCGACCAGGCAGTCTGGGACGACTTCAAGCAGTTCGTTCCTCGAACGACGAACCTCGACGAGAAAGTCAACGAACTCATTCGCGAGTGGACTCGTGAACAAAAGCACCGCAAACAGCGGCTTGCAGAGCTCGAAAACGGAGACACATAAGAAAACGAGAGGAGTATCTACCAATGCCAGTGTACTTCAAGCGAACGGATGCAAAGCTCGGACGGCTCATCGGCGTCTGTACCGTCATCGCATCGGTCTTCATCCTGGGTGGTGGTGATATCCTCCCCGGAGTCTTCCTCGTGATCGCTGGTGCGTTCGTGTTCGCCAAGAGCGATCCCAATCACTCGGCGTTGCGTGACCTCGGCGTAAAGCTCGTCTACTTCCTCTTGATCGGGATCGCGGTGACGACCTATGTCGCGCTGAACTGATCGGAGTTGCCAATGACCCAGGTCTCCGATTCAGCCATTCGTATCAAATCGTCCTCTCGGCGGCAGGTTCTCAAAGCTGGCCTCGCGGTCACAGCCGGACTCGGGCTAGCCGGATGTTCTCGTGAAGACCTCGAGGAATCACAAGCGGAACTCAACGAGAGTATCGAGAGCATGGAAGGGACTGCAGGGACGGCGATGGGGCCGCCATCGCTCGACCCCTCGGCGTACGCCGACTACTTCGATCGGGTTGTCGTCGCAACTGACGTCGGTGCTGATCCGACGGGCGAGCAACCAATCGACTCGATCCTGAACGCCGAACTGCAGCCAGGAACGCTGTTGCATTTCCCCGAAGGCATCTACAAGATGAACTCGGGGTTCCGGGCGACCGGGAGAAGGGGAAACCTCGGGATCACGGGCCATCGGGCTGTGATTCGCCATGGAGAGGTCGAGGCAATCCATCGGCATACGGTCGATCGGGGAGAGTACAGCGGCACCACGATGATGTTCCGTATCGGGACGTCGTCACGGCCACACCACGGAAATTTCGTGTTTGGGGGGCTTATCTTCGATTGGGCGTGGCACGAGGACGCGGGAATGCAGGGCCTCAATGCGTTTATCGACGGGCAGGCTGAGATCCGGAACATCGTCTTCCACGGAACGCATTCCCTCGGGTCATTCGCCAATTTGCGTGTGGCGTCTGCCGAGCCCGACTCGGTCGCTCTGGTTGATTCGATCGATATGCGCGGGGGCGGGCTCCACTACATCGATACGATCAACACCCGGGAAGAGCGCCGGTTCGATGACGGCCCCGAGCATCCTGACTTCGGGCAAAGCTGGGGCTCGACGGGGTTCACTGGCCATCCCGATCAGCAAGGGACGACAGTCATCCGCAATATGGTCTGTGGACCCTGGCCCGATAACACGGTCTATCCTCGAGGGGGCACCGGCCGAAAGATCGTCTCGGGATGCACCGTCTGGAACGGCGGCGGGTCCCAGATTCGGAACAACGGAGGCGACGACTGGGAGCCTGTCGAGTGGGTGGATGGAACCGACGACAAAGAGGAAGCCCTCGACGGGCCGTATCCAGGCTCCGTCGTCGAAAACTGCTACGTACTGATCGACCACAAGCCGGAGGGTGTCTACATCGCCCCACGTGGAATCCTGCTTCAGGACGGTCCGCAACTCGTTCGCAACTGTGAAATCGAAATCGCGTTTTCTGAGGCCGGGGGCGCGGGCGGAACGTACGGAATTGGCACCCGCGGCGAAGGTGGGTCGGCACCGGCCGGCCCAGCGGTCGTCGAGGAGTGTGTGATTACGCTTCGCGAGGACGCGAACGCAGTATACGTCTCGCCGTATACGGATTCGATCGACTTCCGCGAGATGCAGGTCAACGTCGTCGGGTGGAATCCAGTGTCCTCGAGTGCGTTGATGGGCGGCGAAACTCCGCGGATGGACCAGCTGACGATCAACACGGTTTCAAACAATGAATAGACGAGAACTGCTGGCGACTGGCGGCGTCTCGCTCATCGCAATCGCTGGCTGTCTCGGCACCTACGAGGTCGCGAGACAGTCGAGCCTCATGCCAGACAGGGGCGATCGGGAATCCGGTTCCGACGGTGGTTCGGACGAGGGTAGGCCGCAACTGAGCGACGATGACAGTGGTCCGCTAGCCGATACCGACAATGGTGAGGGCGACGGCCCGCTCGAGGACGACGAGAACAGCAAGAACGAGAGCGAGCCAGTACCGGAGGCCAACAGGAGTAACCACTCGGACGAACCCTACGAACCTGATGACGGCCCGCTCCTCGACGATGTAAACGAGACGGACAGCAACGAGACCAGGAGGAACGCAACGAACGAGACCGACGAGAGCCCTGCAAGCGAACCAGAGGCCAACAGGAGTGCCGAGAACGAGACTGGCGGGAACGAATCCAGTGACGTGCCTGACGATCGCCCAGATGATCCGACCGAGCACGTCACCTGGATTGAGACCGATCACGAAATCTTCGAGACGGAATACGGTGATTCAGAGGTTATCATCCTCGGGGAGATTCGCAACGAAACGGGCTACGATCTCTCGTATCTCCGTGTCGGCGGACAGGGCTACCTCGATGGCGAACTCATCACCGAAAACTCGATCGAAATCGCTGGATTAGCCACTGGGGACACCCTCACGGTCGAAATCCCGCTCTACGTCGAACCAGAAGCCATAGACGAGTATCGATACGGAGTGTGGGAAGCCGAATACGAGGAATGGTCCTCCCCGCTGAACAGCAGCGAGGTGGTGAGCTAGTCAGCCAACCTGATTCTAACATCGATCATCACGAACAGCACGACCGACGCTTCACGTAGACCACGACAGTCCCCTCGCGAAAGAGCGCGATTGTCTCTTGGGGGATTCCGAGCCGTTGGACGAGGCTGGCGATATGGAGGACGATTCCGGGGAGTACACACCATCATCTGCTGTCCCTCTACTAGTGGGTCTTCAGCCATTAACGGCTAGATTTGACCGGTAGATGGACCAAAGTAGTATCTAGCGATTCACGACTGAAGCGACACTAGTCGCTATTCTCAGGCGTGTAGATGGAAAATAGGGTTGGACGCAGAGCCTTGTGCAACAATTGGAGGGAGATGACCATCCGATGTTGCACAAGGTGGGCGTAGAGACAGACCTACGACGTCACATCAGGAAATTGCCTCGCCATTCGATCTCTGAGTTTATCTCACGGGAAATCTAAAGACAGCACGTGTCTGACGGAGAAGACGACCAAATTGATTCGAAGAAGATGGCTCTGGGGATTGCGTTCGGACCGCTACTAGGAGTCGCTCTTGGGCTCGCACTGGGCGAGATCGCGATAGGTATTTCGGTTGGGATGGGCCTCGGTATCATTCTCGGTGTCGTGTGGGGCCTCACGTAGTGAACTGCCACGTGCGAACGTGAACAGCTGACGCTGTGCTCGAAACTCACGGTAACGCATCGGTTGGATTACCTCGATCGAATCACTTAGCGTTACGTATAGGTGAACCACGTATGGTTCTGGGCGGAGGATAGATATGGGATCGATTCTTACTGCGAATCAGCTTCTTCGTAGTACTCGATAATCTCCTTCAAACACCATTGATTGAGTCCTTGTGAGGCGAGTGTGAAAACCACCGTTGAGACAGGTTTGCGTTTGTACGCCGCGTAGAGGCCATAGAGGCCGATTGGGAGACTCACAGTGTTGAGGATCTGTGGGTAGCCGAGACCGATGAGACGGTGTCCGTCGTTAGTCCAGCGTTCTTCAGCACGTACGACCTTGTACATCCAGTCATCCACCTCTTCACGTGGTTCGGGGAATAGCACCGGATTGATGAGTAAGAACAGGAGAGTGAGCCCCAACAACTTCCATTTCCGATGATAAACTGCGCCTACAGCCACGAACCCTGCGGCCATTCGACTCCACCCGCTCTTTGGATTAGAGTGCCTGGCCCACATATTCTCTATCGCCGTCGACTCTTTGAGCATCTCGACTCGCTCGGAAGAGATACGTTTTGCTGTCAGATTAACATTCCGCCACGACGTTCAGTTCACATCTGGATGTGACGAGGCGGTTGGATCACGCCGTCGGACCACCCCATCGTTACGTACAGGCAATGTAGATGTAGAACACCGGTTCAGGTGTCTCCACGCGGAAGGGCGATCACAGGCCGATCCGCGTTCGTCACAAGCTTGAGAGAAAGATCTCCCGAGAGGAAATGTACGAGCCGATTCCCCCCCCGAGAGCGAAACGCGATGGCACTCGCGTCAACTTCATCAGCAGCGTCGATAATCGCCTCGACAACGTCCCTCTCATAGGCCGTATGATCCTCGGCATAGGGGAATACACGTCGGACAGCGGCATACGATTCTTCTGCTATCGCTTCCGACTGTTCGACAGGTGTTTTGTCCGGTACACCTTCTCCTTTCTCGACGACGTGGAGCGTAGTTACTCGGCGCGGTTGATACGGCTCGAGTGCGAGTGCTGTCTCTCGAGCGTCTTCCTCATGGGCAACTGGTAGGAGAACATGGTCAAGCAAGTCCTCGAATCCACTGTTGATATGCTCCTCCATAGTCGATAGAAGCACTCCCCAGTGTTAAGAACTCACTTTCTTTCATGCCTTCAGAAGTAGTTATTTTTTAAGGGCGATCCGAACTATCTCTCCAGGTTGAATAGAACGATTGCCTCAAGAACGAACCCTGAGACGGTTCACAACTTGTTATTCCTGTTGCGAGCATATTCTTCTTGCTGGTATTGATCAAGTCGGTAGTACACGGCCCATGCCACCCATACGAATATGATGGCACTCCCAAGGAGTGTTTCCCACCGGACCCATGGAGAATTAAATACCTGTGCGATCGCGACTGTCACACCGATCCATAGTAACACTATTAGAAGGATCTGATTGGATGACTTAGGCACGATAATGCTTCGCCAATCCATTATAAACAATTGGAGTTGCGCGACAATAAATCCCCCCTTAGGCCGACCGGCCTGTATCTTGTCAACGAAATCTCTGTCAACTACCCCGCGCTGAACGCCTTCGGCGTTCTGTGGACGGGGCTTGTGTGGCTTCGGTCGGGAGTTGTGGTCCCGGACCGACTTTTGTGCCGGTGCGGTCGGTCGGCAGAGGCAATGTAATTGGACGTGATCTGGGAGACTTCGCGGCCGGACGAGCCGGCTCGGAGCGGTCGCGTCGTCGGTCCGTCCTTCGGGGCCGGTTGACGGCGGCCCGTCCGGAGCGAGGAACTAACCCGTTCCCGCACCGAAATAGTGGTTCGGCACCCGTTGCCGGGCTGTCTGTAGCCCGCTTCAGACGATATGTGACGACGGGACCGGCCGTATGATCGGTTTCGCACAGCTTCGCAACGCGCTCTCCCCCCTCCCTATCGCTCGCTTCGCTCGCGCTTGAGGAAGGGGACTCCGCGCTACCGGTTAGTTGAAAGAACTAAAGCGTTATATGGCTGGCTTATTGTTGGGATACATTGTATCGGAAGGTTCATTGAGAGAGATTGAGTTTTCGGCCTTATGTCTCTTGGTTTCAGAGATGTCACCGGTGGTCGGCCATGTCGATAAAAGTCGATTGGAAACAAAGCCTCGCGTTGACTGGGACGGTTCTCAAATATCTCGCCCTCCCATTATGCATCCCGCTTGTTGTCAGCATTCTCTACCGAGAGGGGATCCTTCCTTTCATCCTTACTATTGTGATTACAGTTGGGGCTGGTGCAGCACTTGAACAGCTGAGACAAGAGGAAGATTTCCACCCACGCGAAGCGTTGTTATTCGTCGCCCTAGCATGGGGAGCAGTTTGTTTGATTGGAGCAATTCCCTATCTAATTGCCGGGTACGGAACGAATTCAACGCTCGCTCATCCAGCGAACGCGTTATTTGAATCGACTTCAGGCATTACGACGACGGGGGCAACCGTCATGGGCAATATCTCGACTGAGCAACACTCACATGCGCTCCTCATGTGGCGTCAGCTTACACAGTGGCTCGGCGGCATGGGAATTATCGTCCTCATGGTCGCGATTCTTCCACAGGTTGCAGTAAATGGGGCTCAGTTAATTCAGTCCGAAGCCCCAGGCCCTGAACTCCAACAGTTGACGCCTCAGATCGCGGAGACTGCTCGCCTCCTCTGGATGTTCTATTTTGGGTTCACGATCCTCTATATTTGCATACTTCTGATTTTGCATTGGATCGGCTTGGCACCCAATATGGGAGTCTACAATGCTGTCGCCCACGGGTTTACTACCCTCCCAACAGGAGGATTCTCCCCAGAAGCAGCGAGTATCGCGGCGTTTTCACCTGCCGTACAATGGGTTGTAATTCCGTTTATGATTATCGCGGGCGTCAACTTCGCTCTCTGGTACTATGTTCTCCAGAGAGATTACCGGTCATTTATTGAAAACCGGGAGTTCCAGGTCTATCTCGGTGCGATCGCCGGCTTAATTCTGATTCTGTGGGGGCTTCTGTTCACCGGAGCTGCCCCAGCATTAGAACTCGGCGGGACGACGCAAGGGAACCTTGAAAATTCAGCACGACAAGCCGCGTTCCAGATCGGTTCGTTGATGAATTCCACTGGGTTCGCGACCAGCGATTTCGCACAGTGGGACGCAACAGCGCAAGCCGTGCTCCTGTTTGCGATGTTTATCGGTGGCTCTGCTGGATCGACTGGTGGAGGGATCAAGGTTATCCGATGGGTGGTTGTCCTCAAAACGGTCCATCGAGAACTCTATACCACCGCCCATCCTGACGCTGTACGACCAATCCGGCTCGGTGGGTATATCGTTGATGAGGATGTACTCCGTGGGATTATCGGATTTACGTTCATGTACCTGCTACTTTTCGGAGTTGCGACGGTAGTAATCGTTCTCGATGCAGGCCGCGCTGGTCTCGATCTCTCGATACTCGAAGCACTCAGCGCAAGCCTGGCTACGATTGGAAATATCGGCCCTGGATTCGGTATCCTCGGGCCCTTTGGAAGTTATCTCGAATTTCCTGTCTCAACAAAACTTATTATGGTGTTTTTGATGTGGGCAGGCCGATTAGAAATCATTCCAGTCCTTGTATTGTTCACGGGCCCCTTCTGGAAGCAATAGTTCTGGGCTTCAGCACCTTGGACTGAACTCAAAACCGAGTGTCTGGCTCAGTCGCGGCCGAAGAGCCGATTCCGGAGCGACCGCGACGATGGCCGCTCGGTCAGCAATACCGGCGTCTCCAGGGTCTCGAGGACGTCGAAGACGAGCGAGCCCTCGACGATGCGTGCCAAGAGTCCCTGCTCGGTCGCGCCGAGGACGACCAGGTCGTAGTCGGCACCGAGGCGCTCAATCGTCGCCTCGGGATCGCCCGTCTCGACGCGCAGGTCAGCGTCGGCCAGTCCGTGTTCGGCCGCCCACTCGTCGAGGAACTCGCGACCCTCCCCTTCCTCGCCCTCGTCCGCGACGTACAACAACGACACCTCGACGCCGGCGGTCTCCCGGAGTGCGAGGGCGACCTCCGCGGAGAGGTCAGAGGACCCTCCCCCTGCTGTGGGGACGAGAACCCGTTCGGGATCGAGGTCTGCCCCGTCCAACACGAGGAAGTCACACGGCAGGTCGTGGGTCAGTTCGTCGATGGCGCCCTCCGCACGCCCGCCGGTAAAGCGGGCGCCGCCGTAGCCCATCACGACCATGTCGGCGTCGTTCGTTCGTGCTGCGTCGTAGACCTCCTCTAACCCACGGTGAGAAAGGATCGTCCGTGTCTCGACGGGAACGTCGAACGGCGCTGCGTCCTCCCGTGCGGCCTCGAGCAGGCCCTCCGAGGCCGCGTCGAGGTCCGCTTGGTTCTCGGCGGCGGTCTCAAGCGAGGTCTGGTCGGGGACGGAGATGATGTGAGTCGCGAGGACGTGCCCGCCCTCATGGGCAGCGAGTGCGCTCGCGAGCGTGATAAGTGCGCGTTCGGTCCGCGGGTTCGACACCGCGACCATGATCGTCGGCCCCTCGTTTCCGTCGGGCGAGACCGCGTCGGCGGCATCGACGACCCGGTCGGGAAGGTCCTCCTCCCGGTGGCGGATGTAGTCCGAGAGGACGCCTTGCTGGGTCGTGTTCCGGCGCGCATACACGAAGTACCAGACGACGGCAGCGGCGACGAACCCGACTGAGAGCGCGATCTCCTGGGTCTCCATGAACGCGACGAGCCCCAGGGATAGGACTGCCCCGAGGATCGGCGTTACCGGATACAACGGAACCCGGAAGTCCGGATCGTACTCGGGGACGTCAGCCTCGCGGAAGACGATCAGCGCGACGTTCATCAGCGCGTAGACGATCAGGTGGAGGACGCTCGCAGCCTTTGCTAAGACTTCGATATCCTGACCTAACAGAGCGATGAACGCGACGATCATCCCGCCAGTGACGAGGATCGACCGGTAGGGCGTCGCGAAGCTCGGGTGGATCTCGTTCAACCAGTCGGTGACGATCCGATCCCGGCCCATCGCGAAGTTGATCCGGGCCGACGCGAGGATCGAGGCGTTGGCCGACGACGCCGTTGCCAGCAACGCGCCGATGGTCATTATCGCTGCCGCGCCAGCAGCAACCCCACCAATAGGGCCGATAGACGAGGGGAATGCCACTTCTGCAGCTTGTGCGACCGGGGCATCCTGACTCAGGTCGGGCCAGGGGACGACCCCGAGCATCGTCGTTACGAGGATCGCGTAGATCACCGTGACGATGGCGACGCTTCCGATGATCGCGATGGGAAGATTCCGTCCAGGGTTCTTCAGTTCCTCGGCAACGGTCGCGATCTTCGCGTAGCCCAGAAAGGAGACGAAGACGAGCGCGGTCGCGGGCAGGATCGCGCCCATCCCGAAGGGGGCGAGTCCGTCCTCGCCTGCGAGCGTCGGGTAGTCAAAGGAGGCGAAGCCGGCGACGGCGAACGCACTGAGGATCGCGAGCAGCACGAACACGATGACCGTCTGGATCCCGCCGGTCTCCTTAGCGCCGATGTAGTTGACGGCGACGAAGATCCCGCCGGCGACGAGCGCCCCCAACTGGATGGGATTGAGGAAGGCGATCTCGGGGAGGGGGACGAAGACGGCGAGATACTGGCCGAAGCCGATACAGTAGAACGCCGAGGCGAACGCAAGGCCCATCCAGTCGCCCATGCCGGCGATCGAGCCGAACAGCGGTCCCAGGGACTTGTTGATGTAGTAGTAGCCGCCGCCGGCTTTCGGCATCGCGGTCCCGAGCTCCGAAACCGAGAGGGCGTTGACCATCGCGATTAGTCCACCGACGACGAACGAGACGACGACGACCGGCCCCGCAGCATTGGCGGCGACGCCGGGCAGGACGAAGATCCCGGCGCCGATCATCGTCCCGATTCCGATCGTCATCGCGGAGACGAGCCCGAGGTCCTTCGCGAGTTCCTCGTCGCTCCCACCCTTGCTCATGTCCGGGCCATCGAACACCCCACATATAACAACCCCGGTAGAAATCCTGGGCAAATAGTGGATCGGCGTGAGGACAGAATACGTCTCAAGGCTAGCTTGTTCAATATCGATTGAATCACTCACAGAGAAACGAGGGGAGCATCTCATTTCTCGTCACCTGTACGATGTTCTTTCTTCAGAGGTGGATTGTTAGCGGAGGGCCTCGCCGATATAATTGTAGATG
The DNA here is from genome assembly GCF_003344565.1 of Saliphagus sp. LR7. NCBI lineage: Archaea > Methanobacteriati > Methanobacteriota > Halobacteria > Halobacteriales > Natrialbaceae > Saliphagus > Saliphagus sp. LR7. The sequence continues at coordinate 38,591 of NZ_QPND01000012.1, forward strand.
GCTAGTAGCAATTGGACGGAAAAATAACGGCTAGCGAGGAGATGAGAGTGTAGGTATCTCACCTAAACCTGATCTGGACTACAGTCACCAATAACATGCTTCACAAGACCAATGGTATTCGTTATCTCTCCTACCAAGTCAGTAAATACAGGGCTGAGAAGACTTCTGCACCACGAACATCTATCGCTGGTTCAAATTAGGCCGGCGACCTCTGCGGCCTTTTCAGCGTCGACAAATGCAATTATCCGGTCACCAGTTTGGATGATTTTGTTTCCGCGTGGAACTTGTAATTGACCCTCGCGAAGAATGGCGCCGATGACGACCCCAGTTGGCAGATGATTAGATATATCTCTGAGAGCAGTCCCTGCAAGGACGCTCTCGTTGTCAACGATAATCTCAAGGACTTCGGCATCATCGTGTTCAAGCACGCTGACGTTCTCGGAATCAGATCCATACACTGCTTGGAGGATTTCTCCAGCAATGATGTCCTCAGGATGGACAACGACATCAAGAGCGGCGCCCTCGAACAGCTCAACGATGGCTGGGTTATTGACAATAGCAGCCGTTTTGGTGACGTTATATTCCCGGGCTACTTGCGTGAGTAGGTAATTAGTGTCATCGTCAGCAGCACCGACGAGCAGATCGGCGTTTGCTAGCCGATCGAGACTGAATCCCTCGACATTTCTGCTATCGGGCCCGGCCACTGAAGACTCTGTAAAGCGCGTCGCAGGTTGAGTTTCCCGGTCGGATTCGCGTTCGGCGATGTGGGGCGTCCAGCCTCGATCCTCGAATTGCTTGGCAATCTGGTACCCCAATTCGTCTCCTCCGACGATTACGACATCGTCGTCGGTATCCAACGTCGGCTGAGAGGAAACTGCCTCAGCGAACCGGCTGACGCTGTGCAAACTTCCGATCACGACGACACAGTCCCCAGACTGGATGACCGTGTCCCCCTCTGGGATGATTATATTATCATCACGGAAGATTGCTGCGAACGTTGCCGATGCATACCGGTCTGCCTCCGCGACGGTTTGATCGGTCACTGGCGTGTCGCCACCGATCTCGAACTCGGCAACTTCTACCTGGCCGTCGGCGAAAGTATCAGCGGCCTGAGCCCCAGGGAGTGCGATAGTTCGGGTGAGGGCTTCAGCAGCAAGAACGTCGATGCAGAGCATCGTATCGACGCTGAGACCACTATCAAGCGATTGCCAAGTTCGGTAGAGCCCGACGTCCTTGACTCGAGCAATAGTGGACGGATCGCCGACCTGCTTGGCAGCGTTGCAGACCATGACATTAGCCGCATCACTGTCGGTACTTGCAACGACGATTTCTGCCTTGTCGATACCTGCTTCTTGAAGTACAGGTATCGAGCGTCCATCACCGACAACTCCTGAGACGTCTATTTTAGTCGCCAGAGCGTCGATTCGATCCGGATCTCGGTCGATGATTGTAACGTCGTGCGTCTCCGTGAGGTCGGCAGCGATATTCGAGCCAACGTCTCCGGCACCGATGATGAGAATCATCTCTAATCCCATGAAAACCGAGGCACCGCCATATTGTAAATCTTGGTTGTGATTTCACTCTTATTTGGCACGAGCTGGTTGACGAATTTTGCCCATTTTCAGCAAATTCACCACATTCATCCGCACACCACACCCCATACCTTCGGTCTTTATCGTATGGGGGTGAGAAATGAGTATATGGCCTTTATTAGTTCCGAGTCCATTTCAATAGATATCTATACGGCGTGAACAATATCGACTCCATCCGGCTGCGAAGTCCACTTTGGCTAGCGTAGACGAGTACCGGAAAGTCGAGTTCAGAGCTACGTTGAACCACTCGATCGGCATTACTCCCGAAGATTGCTCGACGGAACACTCGGTTTCGAGAGGCACCAACTATCAATGCCCCTTCTACCGCCGTTGCAACATCGATTAACGCATCAGCGACCTTGTCAGACTCGATGGTATGTACCTCGACACTGTCACGGTCATCAAACCGTTCAAGCGTCGACTCGACATCCTCCGGAGTACCGCTCCTCCCCGTCGGTTCGACATCAACAATGTGGACGGTGGTTCCGTGATTGGCGAGTTGGTTCGCCAGTTCGACCAACCGTTCATGATGAGGTCCACCTCCAACACCGATAGTGACCGTCGAGAAATCGAGGGCGTTATTCAATTCACTCGCAAAGATCATATCACACGGCGCCTTGTACTCGATTGACTCGGTAATATCTGGTCGCTCCTCTGGATATCCCATGACGATCCGATCGACTGACTCTTCACGAGCAGTTGTAAGGATATCAAACGCGACGTCGCGACTAATGTGTCCCTCGACAAGAATTGATGCATCGATCTCCGTTCGAAGATCGCCAAGTTCCTCTTCAATGCGGTCGGCGCGCTTGGTCGCAGTATCAACAACAGAAGAGCTCTCTGTCTGTTCTGGAATCTCCGTGACGTTGAGCAGGCGGACGACTGGGTCGTCCTCATACAACTTTCCGACATCGGCTGCCAAACGAGCGTAGTGAGCTGCTCGGTTGGGTCGCTCGACCGGAACGAGAATCTCATAGCGGTCCCCGGAGACTGATTCTGCGGTGGCAACCGAAGAGTCAATCGTGGCGTCCTCAGAGGGGCTCTCTTCCCCGCTAACTGCAGGTGCACCCGCAGTTTCGACGCGTCTTGTGGCACCTTCAGTGGTGACTTGCCGAGCAGAGACGGTTCGCTCAACGAGATTTTCTCGATCGGGCGCGCCACCCCAGATCAGATATCCCACAACGAAGGTCACTTCGATGATTACCGCAGCAAGAATGCCGATTGGCGGTAAATTGGTTATCAACGCGAGGTTAGCAAGGATTCCAACGATCGGAAGCCACGGCAATGCCGGTACTGCGAACGGTCGATCGATATCGGGAAATCGTCGTCGGTTGACAATGAGCGCAACGTTGACGACAGCCAGCGGTGCGAGCAAATTCATGTTCGCGAAGCCAGTCAACCCGTTGAGGCCAAGTGCGAATGGGACCGCACTTGTAAGTCCACCTTCGGCCGGAAAGAGACCGACAAAGACCGTGATCAATATCACGATCACGCCAGTAACTGCAACGACACTCCAGAATGGAGTATTATACCGTTGGTGGATACGAGAGAACGATCGTGGAGCCTGTCCCTGTCGCCCCATGAGGTCGCCGATACTTGAGGCTGCAAGAATCGATGCGTTTGAGGCAGATACCATCGAGAAAATGGCACCTGCGACTATGAGTGCCTGACCAGCTGGACCCAAGAACGAAGCAGCAACCGTCCCCATTGCCGTCTCTCCAGCCCGCAATACTGAGTCGTCAACCGGAGCATTGACCATCGCAACAATGACGAACGTGTAGAGAACGGTAACGGTGAGGATGGAAGCGGCGATTGCTTTTGGGACAGTTTTCCTAGGTTCAATAATCTCGCCTGCGCTGGCAGCAATAGCGGAGAAGCCAAAGAAGGTAATAAAGGCCAATGCAGCAATCGAAACGATACCAGCGGGATCGCCGAACTGGAACTCAGTAGCGAATGTCCCCGTTGCTTGGCCAGGTCCGACATAGGCGACGGCACCCCCGATGAAAGCCAGTAAAACGGCGACCTTTGCACCGGTAACCATCAATTGGAAGGTGCCACTTTCTTCGGTCCCCTGAGCGTTGAGACCACCGAGCAAGAGTGCCGTGAGGATGCCCCAGATCCCACCCGGTAGATGGATCTCACCGAAACCGATTAGCTCAAGAGCTGGCATGAAAACAAACTGTTCAACCCAGTGGTCCATCGTACCGAGGTAAAAGGCTGTAGTAGCACAGTACCCCATGAACAGTGATGCCCCAATACCAAACAGGAGATATTCATTCTCGAACGTACGTGAGGAGAATAGATATCCCCCTCCGTTTTCGGAATAGATTGAGGCGAACTCCGAATAGCTAGCGGCGGTAACACCAGCAATAACTGCCGCAATGATGAATGCGATAACGGCGCTGGAGCCGATCTCATAGACTGCCCGGCCTGAGAGTGAGAAAATACCGGCAGCAATCATCGTCCCAAGACCGAGGGCAAATGCGATCTTGAAATCTAGAGTGCGAGTTTTTTCTACCACATTTGAATGGGAGAATCCAAATCTAAAAGGCTACTGCAGTCTATAGATAGGTGATCATGAGACATGTGAGAACTGACGATTATAATATTGGTGATATGGGACAATAACAAATTTCATGCATTCGCCTTACTGATCACAGTCGACGGAGAAAGATAACTCCATCTCAGGAGCTATTTGAAAATCATCTGTCCATTCCCGAAATCTACGATAGATTCAATTCAATATCGACGAGTTAGCCTTTGAGACGTATTCTGTCTTTAGTTGTGTACTCGTTGAGTTCACATACGATTGTAATAATAACAGACATAACCACGTTCTGGGATATGATCTTGTAGAATATAGCCAACGGGTGCTAGTTAAGCAATTTCTCGGAGTTAGATTTCTGCTCGCACAGTATCGATGGCCTTATATTGGTCTTCAAAAAATTACTCCCTGTGACTACGCCATCAGAAGGAGCAGAAACAAGAAGGTCAGTGGCCGTCGAACCCGCCGCAACATCGGAAGAAACGACTTACTAAGGTGTCAGTATAATGTATCTGATTATCGTTGGTGCAGGGAAGATCGGACGGAATTTAGTCGAAATGGCGACTGGCGAAGGCAACGACGTCGTAGTCATCGAAGAGAACGATGAGGTCGCAAACGAGATCTCGAGTGAATTCGATTGCTTAGTTCTCAACGCTGATGCCACGGAAAGCAATCTACTGGAGGAAGCCGGCGTCGCTCGTGCTGACGCAGTTATCAGTACTACGAACATCGACGCTGTGAATACCATGGTGATGTTACTTGCGCGCGAACACGACGTTCCATCATTGGTCAGTGTCGTCCACGATCCGGTTCATATCCCTATCTTCGAACAGATTGGCGTCAATATCATCGAGAATCCACAGCGACTCATTGCAGATTACCTGTATCATTCGGTCCGCTACCCTGGAGTTCAGGATTTCATGGAACTCAGCGAGAATTCAGAGTTTATTGAAATCCAACCACAAAAAGACGCTCCAGTAACTCAGCAGTCGTTGTCGGGCATCAGAGAGGCAGGGATTCTTCCAGAAGATGTTCTCATTGCTGCCATCAAACGCGATTCCGAGGTGTTGACGCCAAAAGGCAATACAGTGATGACAGTAGGGGATCTCGTAACCGTCCTCGTCAACGACGAAGAGTTAGACGTTGTTCTTTCAGCTTTCGGTCACGAGACGAATGGTGACTAAGGATTTACCACTGCTGTAACTATGATCACACTCCCAACGGTTGCACGCGACGTCGGCCGTATCCTTCAGGTCGTCTCGTTGATGCTAGTTGTGTCGATCGTCATCGCGGGCATAAACAGAGAGTATTACGCAATACCATCGTTTGCCGTATCTGCAGTCATAATGGGTGGTCTCGGCCTTATTGTGGCTCGACATTATCGTGATGCATCATCGCCAGAAAAACTAGAGGCCATGGTGACTGCAGCCCTCGCATGGGCAACTGTAGGCGTTCTCGGCGGGATCCCGTTTCTGCTTATCGCGTGGACGATGGTAGTTGATCCGTTTCCCACATGGATGAACACTCCACCGCTTGATGATACGACGGCGATTTTCCTTAACCCACTTGACGCGGTATTCGAGAGTATGAGCGGCTTCACCGGGACAGGGCTCACAATGGCTGCCGTCGAAGAGCAACTTCCACGGTCGCTACAGTGGTGGCGATCGTTCACCGAATGGATTGGCGGCGTAGGAGTCATCGTTCTGACCGTCGCCATTCTTGCTCGTCCAGGAAGCGGCTCGCTCACTCTCTACGAGAGCGAAGCGCGGTCAGAGAAAATCCACCCGAGCATCGTCAACACTGTAACGGAAATTTGGAAAATCTATCTCGGGCTGACGATCGGCTCGATCGTGCTCTTTATTCTCGTCGACATGCCGTTGTGGGACGCGATCAACCATGGTATGACCGGGATTTCTACCGGTGGATTCTCGGTTCACGCGGATTCGATCGCACACTATGGCAGTCCGCTCATTGAATACGCTGTCGTACCGGTGATGGTTGCAGGGAGCATCGCATTTCCGATTCACTATTTGATTTTTAAAGGAGAATTGCGAAACCTCTATACCGATATCCAGACCAGGTGGGTATTTCTCTGGTTCGGTAGTGGATCGATCATCTTGATTGCAATCTTATTCTTGAACAACCAGTATGAGACAGTCGAAGAGACCGTTCGAATCGGACTGTTCCAGTTCGTCTCAGCGACATCGAATACTGGATTCGGGACGGCGACGATCGGAAGCGGGACTGAACGGGCGTGGACTGCCGGAGCGACATTCGTAGCGTGTCTCGGGATGCTCACCGGCGCTTCGGCCGGGTCAACGGTCAGCGGTCTCAAGCTCATCCGAGTCATCACGCTCGTGAAAGGGACTGCCTGGCAGATTCAGGATGTGTTCTATCCAGCCAGTGCAGTTCGACGCCTCAAAATCGGTCAGCGAACACTCGATGAACAACAGGTTCAGCGGGAATATACGGAAGCAACCGTCGTATTCATTCTTTGGATCGCATTCCTTATTATCGGCGTCGCTGTCCTACTGAGGACCCACTCATCCGCGGTCCCAGTCGAATACATTATATTCGACGTGATGAGTGCCCAGAGCAACGTTGGACTTGATGCTGGGGTCGTCCGACCAGAAATGCCTAGTGTTGCAAAAGGTATGCTCATTGTGAATATGTGGGTTGGCCGCCTGGAGATTATCCCAGTTGCTGTACTTCTGGGAACCATTTTCAGATGGTTTGACCTTTACACATGAAATCAATCAAACCAACATACATCAAAAATGACAGAAAAAGATACTGAACCGGCTCCCCCAGGTGCGCTTCCAGCGACCGTTATAGAGATGGTCAACCAACTAGACGATAAAGAGTTGCAAACCCTTATCGACTATGCACAGGAGCGATACGAATATGCTCACCCGAGTTTGAGCGACCAAATCGAGGCCGCGTCAGGCGAAGAAATCGTTCGAATTGAAGAATATCCTGAGTACACGCTCGTCGTGAAACGACAACCGTGCGGGAAGGATTGCGATGAGTGTCCACATGGGCCATTTCTCTACCACGTCCAAGAGGAGCCTCGATTCGAGGGTGGAACGAGACTTCGGTGGAGATATCTCGGTGAGGTCAATGAGACTGATCAACAAGATACTGAAGAGTGACTACTTAATGTGCAGAACCCCTATGTAGGCTAGATAGGAACAATAGACTATGACGGCTGAACTAAATAGAGGGGTTCGTCTCGATAAAATCGATGAGCGTACAATTTATTGGCTGATGACAAATGCGAGAGGAATATCAGCCCCCGAAATATCCGAAGGATTGCATGTTTCGCCGGGCACAATTCGGAACCGAATCAACCAACTCGAAGAGAACGGAATTATCCGTGGATACTCGGCCAACATTGACTTTCAGCGCGCTGAAGGGCGGTTGATGAACCTCTATATTTGCACTGTGCCAGTTGCTGAACGGGAGCCCATTGCTCATGACATACGATCGATTCCAGGGGTTATCAATGTCCGAGAGTTGATGAGCGGGAAGCGGAACCTCCACGTGAAAGCTATTGGTGAAAATGTCGAATCACTCCAGCGTATTGCACATGCCTTATCGGAAATTGGGCTCGAGATCGAGGAGGAACATCTTATCCGGAACGAATCTGACGACCCTTACATGCCGTTCGGTCCAGACAATGAACAGCAACCGCGTGGGCCGACCGATTTCATTAGTCTTGCTGGGAATGCGAACGTCATTGAGATCACAGTCGCTGAGGGAGCACCAATCGTGGGGACATCAATCGAACAAGCCGTCGCTGACGGCATCCTCGAAGAAGAAATTCTGATGATTTCTATCGAGCGTGACGACCAACTTCTCACCCCACAGGGAAAGACTATTCTCCAAACAGATGACATTGTAACATTACTTTCTCGGGGTGTTGATACTGAGGATGCATTAACACCATTTAAAGGCCCTTCCCAGTCTTCCGAAACAAACGCGTCATAAGAACCAATAGGGGAATCTCAATATTTTGCTTATAGGTAATAGTAATCCAATCCTGCTATATGCAGAGTATTAACATCCGAAATTAGATATAATACGAGTGACGAATCAGCTGATCTAACTCTCACGGGATCTTCGCTAACGAGGAAACTAGCCCAGATACCCCTGTTGATAAGATCATAGAGAATGAGACGATTTGTATGGACGCAAACAGACTGAGCCCAGTCACCCAGCCTCCACCTAGATTAATTCGACAAGCGATTGTCGCAGAAAGCGATAATTCACACCTCAATCCTGAAGAGCAGAATTCTACGAATGTCCTGCCAAGTAATTCTACGGGACAGAGAATGATGATTAGGAAGAGAGGACCCTATCGTAGTCATCATCAAGGACGGTGGAGCGCGTGCGCGTAATAATCGTTGGCGCCGGTCAGGTTGGCCACTCCATTGCTGCCAATCTTCAAGATTCACACGACGTCGTTGTCATCGATAACGATGACTCAATAATCGATGAACTCACCTACTCACTGGACGTCCTTGCAATCCACGGTGATGGGACTGAACAGAAGATTCTTCGGGAAGCAGGGGTTAAGAAGGCAGAATTGGTTATTGCCTGCACCGACTCCGATGAGGTAAACGTAGTGGTGTGCGGGACTGCAAAAACTGCCAGTGATGCGTTTACCATCGCCCGAGTTCGTCAGCGGACGCTTCTTACTACCTGGGAAGGATCTCAAGGTGCTTTTGGTGTTGATTTTATGGTGTGTACGGATCTCCTTGCAGCGCAAGCCATCTTCCGTATTGCAGGGCTCCCCGCGACACAGGACGTAGAAATGTTTGCTGGTGGACTCGTCCGCATGGCCGAATTCGAAATCGATTCGACCAGCCCGATTGCAGGCCAAACGATTCAAGAAGCCGACCAATATGATTCATTGACGTTTGCAGCTCTGTTTCGTGGCGATGAGATGCAAATCGCTGCAGGCGACGCTACGATTCGTACTGGTGATCGAGTCGTCGTCATTGGAAGCCCAGAATCGATTACGTCATTCGCGACAGATATCACCCCTACAGATGAGATCAAACCTGATGAAATCGTCATTGTTGGAGCCAGTGAAATTGGGTTCCAAACGGCTCGCGAATTCGAAGAACACGGGTATCAACCTCGTCTAATCGAGCAGAATCATGACCGTGCTCGGGAGATGGCTGAACTACTTCCAAACACCCTCGTATTAGAGAGTGATGCGACGGATGTCAAATTTCTAGAGACCGAACATATCGGCGATGCAGATCTCGTTGTTGCAGCTCTCGGAGATGATGATAAGAACTTATTAGTTTCATTACTCGCTCGTCGACTCAACATCAATCGAACCGTTGCCGTTATCGAAAACCCTGATTACACAGATCTTTTCGAGGCGGTCGGTGTCGACGTTGCGGTAAATCCTCGTGAAGAAACGGCTGAAGAGATTATTCGATTCACACGGACCGATTATACCGAAAAAATCGCGATGCTCGAACATGACCGTGCGGAGGTCATCGAAATTGAGATTGATCGGGACAGTATTCTTGTGGGCCATGACATCAGTACCGCAGTAACTCATCTCCCTGACGAGGTCGTGATTGGAGCTATTTCTCGAGGCGGAAAACTCGTTACACCACGTGGGTCAACCGTTGTCGAACCAGGTGACCACGTAATCATTTTTGTTGACTCAGCTGCCCTTGATCAGGTGTTAAATGTGATTTAACTGAACTACACCATCTATTCCAAGTCAGGATGACTGCATCCGCCGAATCGAGTTCAGTCATGGGTAGAGAGCAATACGTTCTGTCCGATTTACCGTGTTCTACCTTAGAGACCTGAGGAGTAGATAAACCAAGGTCTTCACCGGTGAACACTGGGAAATTCCTGCTCAAAATCTCTATCTCAGCCGAATATTGTGGCTCCGTTTTAGATAAGAAACGTAGGGCCGTCCTCACGTTTTGAACGGACCATCTCGACACCCGTTTATCACTGATATACTAGCCGAAACTCCGTAAAACCAGGAACCACAAGTCCGAACATGGATAATCAGGACTACGCAATCCTCGCAGTCATCGCGCTCGCGACGGTTGCGCTCGGTGTCGTCACGACATCCCAGTCCTTGTGGCCGTTCTTCGTCGAGAGCACGCGCCAGTTCGTGACAACAACTATAGCGATGGCCTGGATCACATGGTGGGCGCTCGTCGTCGGGTTCGCAATTGCCGGCGGCGTTGAAGCCTGGACGTCAGACGAGAAGGTTACGGACCTGTTAGATGGGCATGGCCTCCGAGAAATTGGGTACGGGTCCCTATTCGGATTCGTTTCCTCGTCGTGTTCGTACAGCGCTATCGCCACGGCAAAGAACCTCTTCAAGAAAGGTGGATCGGCCGCGGCCACGCTTGGCGCGTTCATGTTCGCGTCAACGAACCTCGTCATCGAAATCGGCATCGTCATCTACCTCCTGCTTGGCTGGCAATTCCTGGTCGCTGACCTCGTCGGTGGGCTCATGCTCATCGGTCTGATGGCGTTCGGGTTCGTGTATCTCACACCCGACGAGGTCATCGAACAGGCTCGAGAGAACATCCAAGATGAGACCGACTCAACAGTCCAGGACCCAGTCTGTGGGATGGAAATTGATCCTGAGGAAGCGGATTATTCGATCGAACACGACGGCCAGACGTACTACTTCTGCTCGCAGTCCTGTAAGGATAGCTTCGAGCCTGAAGAGGCAAATACGACCATCCGCGAGCAAGCGACGTCGCTCTCCGGTTGGAAAGCACTTGCGGACAAACAGTGGTCAGAGTGGGGGATGCTTTGGGACGAAATCGCTATTGGATTTATCTTCGCCGGTCTCATCGCAGGGTTCATCCCCGAGAGCGTCTGGACATCCGTGTTCTCGGGACCGACGTTCGGCCTGCCAGTGTATATCTTCTGGACGGCAGTACTGGGTGCAGTCATCGGTGTGGTGACGTTCGTCTGTTCGGTCGGGAACGTTCCGTTCGGTGCGGTCCTCTACGCGAACGGTCTGCCGTTCGGGTCGGTCCTGTCGTATATCTATGCAGACCTCATCGTGCCACCGATCGTGGACGCCTATCGCGAGTACTACGGCACGAAGTTCGCAGCCATTCTCTCTGGGATGATCTTCCTCTCGGCCGTTCTTACTGGCTTCAGTATCCATTTCATCTTCCTCGGCGCGGGTGTCATCCCAGATCCATCGAGCGTCCAGATCGCCGAGGTAGGCATCGAGATGAACTACAAGATGGTGTTGAACGTCCTCGCAACGATCTTTTTCCTGTTCCTCTACTGGCTCCACCGCTTGGAGTCGGGGAGTGACGAGGGCGGTCACATGAAACACGCACACACCACGAATTAACTGCCCACAGATTCTTCATCTACGCGTGCCAGCCCTGTGGCAATGAGCGAGGACATCCCGACAATACAATGGAATCTGAATTATCTAGTAAATCTCGTCATTCTTGGTCTTCTTATCAACTCCTTCTACTATTTCGGACTCACAGGCGCGTTCATCACATTACTTCTTGTACTCTTTCTCGTGCCGCTCTCGAATTTATGATGGAATCGAGATGGCCGTCGCTCAAGACGAACGATCGTATTGCTTAATCCGTGGTTCAAGGTGATGTTGAGCCCGATATTACGCACAGATGAAGAACTGACTGGTTTCATTGCTCCGAAGTTACTCACACAACACGTTCTATGGTTTGTTTTTTATCATAAGGAACCGAAACGATCGCACCGCTTGACCTAACGAAGAGTGTACGTACTGTCAATTCCGTATTTTTGACCACGACCCAATCTGTATACGAGATTGTGCCGCCGACTGCGGCTCGCTATCGTATTTCTGCAACTACGCATGCCTCTCGATCTATATTGATGAGAACGACCTCACGGCAGGAATGCGTGCGAATGGCCACCCGGTGAAAACGATTGGTGCTAATGGAGTACAACGGTACGTTCGCAGTCCAAAGTAACGCGAGGTTTAGCCCCACTCGTACCGAAATTATCGCTTGAAGTTGAGCCGAGCAAGACGATCCTGCAGCGAACCTGAAATCACGTCTGAGTAGGTGGTGCTCTCGACCCTTGTGCAACGCTCCTTTGAAATTGAGGACTTCTGTTGCACAAGGCCAGATGTGAGTTATATCCTGAGCAGGAGGAGGAGGACGGATTCGTTAGAGGATATCCTCGACGTACTGGGATTCCCAGTCACGACGATCTTCGATTTCACGTCGTCCGCGACGAGTAACCGAATAGACGTTCGTTCGTCGGTCTTTCTCGCCTTTCTCGAGGAGGCCCTTGTCGACGATCGTATCGAGATTGGGGTAGAGGCGCCCGTGGTGGATCTCGACTTCGTAGTACTTCTCGAGTTCGTCCTTGATCGCGAGACCATGGGGTTCGTCCAATCCAGCCGCAACATATAGGAGGTCCCGCTGGAAGCCGGTCAAGTCGTACATGCCGACTTCTAAGATCCAACTCAAGTTAACTGTTCGGAAGTATATCTATGAATTCTGTGAGCTGATCGAATAGGCGCTACGCTCTCTGTAGCGTTGGTTAGCTCTCTTTGGAAGCTATCCAATCCCAAAGATAACCGGTGTCAGTAGTTTTGGAGAGAGTCATTGATCCGATCAGCGAGATAGCGGTCAATCCGATCACGGCGCCAGCCAAGCGGGGCACAGACCGTCTCCGCGGCATCGATCAGCATCTCCGCATAGAAGTCCTGATCATAGCGATCGAGGTCCTCATATTCCAGGTGGACCCGATCTCGAGAGTGCTTTTCGTCGTCGACAACCACATACGAGACGTCCTGGCCTGGCTGTGGGTTGAAGCCTGCCCCCGTGGCCCGTTCCAGCGCAGCGACCGTTCGCGTTGAGTGCTGGTAGTCACCCAGTCGCTTCGACGCTCGATTCGTGATGAGCAGGTCCGCTGGATCGACCGCTCCCGAGCGAATCTCGTCTAACGCTTGCTGGAGGTGTGAACAGATCGCCTCGGGCGTCCGGTGATCATTGAGCGTCCGAATGAATTCCTGTTGCATCGACGCAATCCACTCGGGCGTACTTCGCTGTCGACACGCAATTCCGCGATGTTTGTACTCCCCGTCGCTCCGTTTCCCGAAATACTTCGTCAGTGCACCTTCGTCGCTATCCGCAAGCGGGACGAACGCTACCCACTCGAACTCAGCTTCGTACTCCAATCGGATCCCGACCTCTTCGGAAACATGCCCAGCGAGGTCCCCTAGCGGAGTCTGTGACTCGCCTTCGATCGGTGTCACCCAGAGACTATCGACGATGCCGTGAAGAAGGTGCCATCCATGCTGCTCGAAGACTGCTTTCGTATCGAGCAGGATCTCGCGAGCGTAGGCGTTGATCGCCTCGTGGCACTCGATGCGCCCGAATTTGGCGTTACTGAAGCCCTGGTAGCCGAAACACGAAACCAAGATCCACTTGATCGCACTCGATCGACTCCGGAGTTGGGCTTCGCGAGCCTCGTCATCCGTGGCCTCGATCTCTGCTTTGATCTCGTCGCGATCGTCGATCAAGGGCTGGAGGACGTCCGGGAGATAGCCTGGCTCATCACAAATCGCATACTCGAGCCCGGGGACGTCGTTCCGATCACGGTGACACTCACACCGGATCGTCTCCGGGCTGATATTATAGGTGTAGATGATATTGGGATACAAGCTTGAGAAGTCGAGTTCGTGCACGTCTTCGTGGAAGCCGACCTTCGGTGAGAACGTGTAGCCGCCCCGATCGGCGTCATGCAACGTTCGCATCGATTTGAAAAACTCGTGGCGCCACGATTTCCAGGGGACTAGCACGTCTCTGTCACGGGCCTCGCGAATCTGGATCGCCGTAAGCACGTTTCCGATCGATGCCCACGAGAGTTCCTGGAGCGGCTTCCGAGACCGCGAGACGAGGTCAAGGCAGCCATCGAGCCCCGATTGATCGTAGAAGAACGTATTTGACCGATCGATGATTGCTCTACCGGGCACATTGTATCGTGCCGGCGAGTGGCCCGTATTCCCGTAACTCTCGTAGGTTGAGCGACCGGCGAGGCGTTGCCAGCCCGGTATCCGTCCCCACTGAAGCTCAGCGTTGGACTCACCAGCGCTGGCACTGAGCGTCGGAATCAACTCCGCCGAGGACAGCACCAGAACATCAGGGTCAATGGTCTCGAGGCGATTCTGAACGGTCTGGAGGACTGCTTCTGGCGAACCTGAAAGAGACTCACCGTCGATTGTCAGCTCCGTGATCGCGGGCTCTGCGAACTGTGAAGGATCAACGTCGAATTCAAGCGTCGAGAACTCCGAGGCCGGCGTCGGATCGATACCGGTTTCGAGACAGTAACGGAACTCTCGCGAGAAATCAACGTTGAAACAGCGGTAGGCACCAGGTTGTCCTCGATCCCGAACGAACGAGGCAACGGTCCGGACAGCATCGATCCGATCGACATCGATTCGGAGGACGTCCTCGTGATCGTGGCGAAAGCCTGGTCGCCACTGTTCGAGAGCCATCTCGACGACGGCAGGGTGGTGCTCAAGATTCCCGCGAAGAGTGTCGAGGGTCGCCTCGGAGTCCGCGTAGGCGCTCGCGTACAGCGAGGGTGTGTAGTCGTCGTGGATCGTGTACGAGGCGCCGTCTGCGTCGGTTGTCCACGAGTAGACGGTCCCATCGATATAGTCGATTTTGAACGGCATCAGGCGGTCACCTCTCAATCTCGTCGTTCCTACCATCGATTGCTTCCTCGAGCGTCTCGATCCGCACAGCGAGTTCCTCGAGTTGTGCCTCCTGTTCGAGGGCGATCGAAACGAGGAGTGCGTACATCGGCTCGGGATGGTTCAGATAGCCGCTCGCATCCGCATGGCTTCGTGCATACTCGAAGAGGCGATCGAACTGGTCTTGTTCGTCACGGCGGAGCCCCCGCCGATAGTCGGTCCACTGATTTTCGAGCCCCCGGAGTGTGTCTCGATACGTCGCGTTAGTTCGCCCCATCGGCGACCACCTCCGGACTAGATGGGGCGACACCCGGAGCCTGCTCATAGAGCGGCTCGCGAGCTTCTATGATCCGGTGCCAGAACGCGAGTGTCGTCTGGAGCTGCCCGTGTGAGGCTGGATAGACGAGCGTCTCAAACTCGTCGGCGACGAATCGGGGGCCCTGGGTCGTTGACTGGCACTCGATTGTCGTCGCGGCACTCGCCTCGATCGGCGCCGCGAACTCGTCATCGCGACTCCGCGTCACGAGAACTGGGATATCGTGTTCACGGCCACACCGAGCAAGCATCGCGAGTACCCGAACGAGCATTGCTTCGCCTTCGTCTTGGCGGAGATCGTTCTCCCGGTAGAACCTATCTACTGCGGGAACGACGAGCAGTGTAGTCTCTTCGTCGATTTCGCGGCGGAGCTCATCGATGAGCGCGTAGTGCTGGAACGGTGTGAATCCACGTGCCACCTGTATCCGGTCGAGGACCCGAGGGTCGGGCGCGATCCGCGCGAGCGGCTGTGTGGTCGCATGCCCTCCGGTGTCGACCCAGTAGGCCGAGCCCTGACTCGTGAGGATCTGATCGACGACGAGGGTATGCAGCGGGCCTCTCGGCTCGCCGTCGACCTCGAGGAGTTGGAGTCCCGATCCAAGCGAGGGAAGTTCGGGGATTGGGTTCGATCGGTTCGACCGTGTGTGATCGGACATCTCACTCCAGCAATCACGAGGAGTTCCGATAAGCGCCGGCGTGGCGTTTCCGATGGTTCCGAAACGCACTCTGGAGGTTGAAAGATCGCGGTTCAGTCTGGCGTTT
This sequence comes from Saliphagus sp. LR7, assembly GCF_003344565.1. Lineage (NCBI taxonomy): Archaea > Methanobacteriati > Methanobacteriota > Halobacteria > Halobacteriales > Natrialbaceae > Saliphagus > Saliphagus sp. LR7. Next base: position 54,531 of record NZ_QPND01000012.1, read on the forward strand.
CTGGGGTTAGGAATCGTTGCTTCCGAAATCGGTTTCCGAAACCCGATAGACACGACTGCGTTTCTGGCCGTCTGCTTCGATGATGTTGTAGTGTTCCATCTTCGAGAGGTAGTTCCGAAGCATCCGACGAGACTTCGGTGCCTCACGTTGAGCCTCATAGGCTTCGTAGAGGGTCCCCGGCGTGATCTCACCGTGATCGGCGATGATCTCATAGAGGAGTTGCTGGTCTTCGATGAGCTGATCGATCGTTTTCCGGTGGAGTTCCGTCCGTGCTTTGGGGATCGCCTCGTCGATATCTTCGCTCGAGAGCTGTGTTGCGCCATCGTGGGATGCCTGGCGGACGGCCGTCCGCAGGATGCCAATCGCGACTCGTGCGTCGCCGGCGGCCGCGTCAGCCACCTGTTCGAGATGTGTCCGGTCTAGTGCCTCGTCGTTGAGCCCACGCTGGACGCGTTGTTCGAGGATGCTCACGAGTTCGTCCATGCCGTACCGCTCGAACTCGACACACTCACTGCCACGAAGGCGACTGTAGAGGCGATCATCGAGACCGGAGAAGAGCTCCTGTTCGTCGTTCGCGATGAGAATCATCGAGAGGTGGGGCAGCGCGTACAGGTCGTAGAGGACGTCCTGGTCCTCGAGCTGGTCGACCTCGTCGAGGATCACGACGTAGGGATGGGTATCGGCGTTGCGAAGGCGCTCGTAGAGTTCGTCCCGGGGAGTTGACTGGCGATGGACGTCGAGCGTCTGATTGAGTTCGTCGAGGAGTCGGTAGAGGACGCGATAGCTGTTGTAGTTGTGCCAGCAATTGATGTAGGCCGTCTCGACGTCGAACGTCGTCTCCCGAAGATCCTCGAGAGCGTACTGGGCACAGCAGGTCTTTCCGACGCCCGTCGGGCCGAACAGGCAGGCGGTTTCCGAAGGATCATCGTGGAGAACGGGTTCGATGATCCCCGAGAGGCGGTTGAGTTCGGCGTTCCGATTCACGACGGTCTCGGGAACGAATTCATCTTGGAAGACCCGAGCGTCGGTGATCACATCACGACCCGTTCAGTGGGAGGGGTGATAAACGGTGGCGGGTGATTTCCGAAACTTCCGAAAGACTCTCTACGAGGAAGAGAACTCACCGAGTCCCGCTTGGTCATGGTCGAGCGGCTCGATTACGGACGGATCGTCATTGGAGGGGTTGTTGACTCGCGTTGAGATCTCGTACGCATCGAGGTCGTTCTCAGGGTATGGCTGACAGAGGTCTTTCCGCGTGTCTGGGTCGGCTGACAGCCACTCGGATTCGGCATCTTCCGGAAGGACGACCGGCATTCGGTCATGGATTGATTCCATGAGGTCGTTCGGTTCGGCCGTCAGGATCGTCACGCACGAACGCGTCTCGTCTCCGTGTGCCCACTCGTCCCATAGCCCGGCCATCGCGAACGCCGGCCCGTCATCCCGAAAGATGCGATACGGTTGTTTCGGGCCACCATTCCGGGCGTGCCATTCGTAGAACCCCGAGGAAAGTACGAGACACGGCCGCGACTCCCACGCATCTCGGAACGTCCGTTTTTCAGCGGCGGTTTCCGATCTCGCATTGATGATCCCGTCGTCGGGGTCGTCTGCCCACTCTGGGATCAGTCCCCAGTGGTACTGATCGATCGCATCGGGTGCATCGTTGGTGATGACCTCCAGGCGATCACCAGGGGCGATATTGTAGCGGGGTGTATACTCACGGCTTGTGGCGATCTTGGCGTCGAATCGATCCTCGAGGTCCGTAGCGGGGATGAAGAGCGAGTTTCGTCCACACATACGACGCTAGTCGCGAGCCAGAGGCATCAAGATGCGTCTAGGCAATCAACAATGAACCTTGTGCAACATTCCTTTGACCGGGGAGGAGTTTTGTTGCACAAGGGTGGGATAACGATGCTTCTTGATGGCGAGAGAGCTCAAGTAATGTGGCTGTTCCTTCAAGTATCGATCTCCGTAGAAGCTGATGGCCCAGACTCTCGTGCATACGTCTCAGCCAACTCAACCACGTCGTAAACGTGAATACCAGTCTTGAACCACAGCACGCGATCAGCAGCACTTCCGAAGTCCTCGCCCGCACAATCCAGTTGCTCAGAGACAGCCAGCACGAAATTGTCCGCATCAACCTGCCGAATCTTCTCCAGTTTCGACTCCAGGTATTCGGGTGTCCAGAAGCCGACGACCTCGAGAATTGCTCGCCGACCGTCCGGATGCTCGATCGCGAAGTCAGGGATCATCACCTCCGCGCCGAGGTCGAACACGTCGTCCTCTCGAACTAACTCCCAGTCAGTCGTCGCCCGCTCCCACTTCTGGGCAAGCGTTCGTTCGACGTCGCTATCGAAGTGCTCTCCGGCGCTGTAATGCGAACCCAGCCCGTCAGTATCGGCTAGCGTGAGCTCTCGTGTCTCGCCGAGTGCCTCGTCGATGAGGATCTCGGCGGTCATCTCCCATCGATCACAGAGCGGGAGTGCCGGAAGGAAGTTTGCCATTCGGATCCCATACTTCAGGGATTGCGAAAACAGCGATGCCGGGCCATCCAAGACGGCTTCGTACCCAACAGCCTGAGCGGTACTCACGACGCGCTCACCATCGGCGTCGATCGGATAGATCCGGTGCATCAGTCCGAACAGCTTCACGTAACTGAACACCGTCCCGAAGTGGTCCCACACGCGAATACGCATCTCCGTCGCATCGTAGAGCACTGCCTGGGCGAGCGCGAGATTATACCGAGTCAGCAACCAGTCAACCGTGAGGTCCGTCCGTTCGTACTCCTCGTCGCTACTGCCGGTCAGCCCGGTCGTCGACGTCGATGACGATGTATCTGCATCCTCACTACTCGCGTACTTCTCGGCCGTCCGCGTCCCGATCTTGACGAGTCGTTTGTTGTCCTCGAGGTCGGCGTACATCCCCTGATAGCATGCTTCGAGCGAGATTCCCAACTCGTCGGCGATCCCACTGTACACTTCCAACTTCTGAGTGTCCTCACCGAGTGTAGGCTGGCGAACGATCGGATACTGTTCGTTGGCTCTCTCGAATAGATGCCGACGAATCTCACGTGGGTCGGCCGGTGCGACGACCTCGAATTCACACTCGTCTTTCAGGAGCTTCGCAAGCCCCTGAACGATCTTATAGTCGGTATCCGCGACGGTCAGTTCGTCGATTGCGTCCTCGAGATCGCCTTTCGGTTCGTCGAGATGGGCTTCGAACAACTGGATGAGCTCACGGGCGGTCTGCCGGTAGCGTTGGTCCTCGGGGTCGATGAATTGTGGTATCACCTCCTCATCGGTCGTGCGCGATCGGGCGAGATCAGCCGTCAGCACTGGCCGTCACCCCCTCACGACGACGTTGAGAGACGTACGTCTCCATTGTCTCTTCGGCGATGATCTCATAGAGGCGTGCCGGCTGGCGCTCGTCCGTTGGTCGGAGGATTCGCCCAAGCCGCTGAGCGTACTGGCGTTTCGAGGCACTCCCCGAGAGGATAATTCCGACGTTCGCCGCGGGAACGTCAATCCCCTCATCGAGAACTTGTGAAGTCACCAGCATCGAATACTCGCCAGTGCGGAATCGTTCGAGAATCTCCGTTCGTTCCTCCGTGTCCGTCTGGTGGGTGATGCAAGGGACGATGAACTCCTGGGAGATGTCGTAGGCGAAGTCGTTGTTGGCAGTGAAGATGATCGCGCGGTCGTCATGATGGCGCTTGATCAGGGTATCGAGCGTGTCAAGTTTCTTTTCGGCCGTGCGGGCGAGTCGTTCGGCTCGTTGTTTGGCGACGAGTGCCCGCCGACCCTGTGGGTCGTAGGACGTCCGCTTGAGGAACTCAGCGTACCCTTCCTCTTTCCAGAGATCGAACTCGTGGCTGTCGACGTAGTCGCGATAGAGCTGGTACTCCTCGTTGTACTCTGAGCGTTCGTCGGCTGTCAGCTCAACCGACATGTGGATCGTCTCGTACTCGCTGAGATACTCGCCGGCGAGTTCGTCGACGTCCTCTTGGTAGACGACCGGCCCGATGAGATCCTCTAAGAGTTCGTGTTTGCCGTCGGGGCGCTCGTAAGTGGCGGTTAGTCCGAGCCGATACGGCGCGATCGTCATCTCAGGGATCAACTGATAAGTCGGAGCAGGGAGGTGGTGTTCCTCGTCAACCACGAGTAAGCCGAATTGGTCGCCGTATTCGTTGATGTAGCGGTAGGCGCTGTCGTAGGTGGTGACCGTAATCGCGGTGACATCGTGACTGCCGCCACCGAGAACGCCGATCGGCTCTACGAGTTGGTCGCCGAAGGCGTTCGTGAGCGTGGCGTGCCACTGGTTCATTAGATCGATCGTTGGCGTCACGACGAGGGCGCTGACACCGGCGTCAGCGATCGCTTGGAGACCAAGGAAGGTCTTCCCGCTCCCCGTCGGGAGAACGACGCTCCCCTGTCGTCCGTGGTCGACCCACGCATCGAGAGCGGCCTGCTGGTAGTCACGCGGTTCGATGTGGAGGGCGGGTGTGAGGTCAAGATCGGGATAGCTGCGGGCGGCGTCCTCGATTGACTGCTCGAATCCCTGCTGGAGTGTCCGCTGGTCAGCGTCACCAGCTTCCTGTCCACTTGTCTCAGCCCACGTTCCAGCCCATTCGAGTAGCGCCCGATACCGATACGCTTGAGCGCGATACTCATCGACGCGGTCATCCCACTCTGCATACGGAACCGTGTCGGGGGCTCCGCGAAGGAGGAGTGTTCCGTCGTCGAACTCGAGTTTCATCGCGTCTGTGAGTCCGTTACTGGGGAGGTGGGGAATACCTTACTGGATAGTGGTTGTCCTCTTCGCCTTGATAGCCACCACGCAGAAACGTTGACCTTCTAGGGAAGATCGAACAGTGCTTTTCTGTGCGAAAAGTACAATTGCTCGGTCAGAGAATCAAAAATGAGAAGATGGCTCTGAAAGAGATCCCCACTGTCGAGGAACTAGCCGAAACGACCGGCCAGTCGAAAGAGCAACTTCTGAAGGACCGTGAGGCGGCAGCGAAGACGTCGAGCGCGTCTAACGACGAATAGTAGCAGGACTGATGAGGATTCTGGTTCTATAGTCTGAATTGACGGAGCGCTCGAAGCATGCCCCCTGAGGCGACCCACATCAAGTATCGATCATTAACAAGTACTGACATATCAGTTACTGAGCGACGCCAACATCCGGAAATCCAACAAGAACCACCATCAGTGTTGCTCCCTCCAACAAGAGAGGAGCATAGAACGGGTAAACGTTTTAACTGTTACCGTATTATTGGTATCTATCTGATGTACGAGGTATATGACGAGACGGCGGCGCGGGTTCTCCTTGCCCTCGAGAGGGGTGACTCGATCCGCCGCGTCGCACACCGCCTTCAGACGCCCTACGAAACGGTTCGACAAGCCGTCAACCGGCTCGAAGATGCAGGATACATTCGCTATGACGGCGGACTTGCTCTCACCGACGATCAGGTCCGAACCGCAGCCCGTGAGCTAGTCGCTGCCAGCGCCGGTGTTAGCCCCCCCTCGATTGAAGAAGCTTATCTCATCCCACAGTTCGGAGACTGGCCATTCGCGTTCACACGGATCGACGCCGTCTACATTTGGACTCAAGGTGGATACCAGGTTGGACGTGATCCCGAGGATTATCCACTGTTCATCGCCGTTCGCGAGCAGGATGTCACGAGCTGGAAGCGGTTTTTCAAGTCGTTCGGTCTCCCAACTACGTTCGAACGCCAGCCGAGAGGCGAAACAGCGGGCCCCCTCCAGATTGTTCTCGATCCACAATCCTCGCTGGAGATCGAAGACGTCGAAGGGTATCCGGTAATCCCACGAGAAGAGACGATCGCGTACATGCAGGACAACTACGCACAGTTTCAGTCGGCACTCGCGATGCTTGACCGGATGTACGACGGTCTCGATCTCGGGGTCACCTATCGAGAGGGTGAGCGGGCCCAGTCATGAGCTTCCATAATCGGAGTGATGCCCTTATCGACCTCCTCGAGGAACTCACCGAGAATGACTATCGGTATGTTCTGGTCGGTGGGTATGCGGTGTCTGCGTTCAACGCTCGATTCTCGACGGATCTCGATCTCGTCGTTGCTCCGGACGCGAAAACGGAGTTCATCGAGTTTCTCGAAACTCGTGGATTCGAAGAAACCGACAGCCACGCCAAGCAGTGGTTCTACGACACCGAAGTGGTCGAATATGAAAAGCGACTCACCCCCCAACAACCGATCGGGTTTGATCTTCTGGTGAATGGCCTCGGCTGTCGACAAACCCAGGCTCAGTGGTCGTTCGACTATCTCTATGACCACAGCCAACAAGAGAAGGTGAGCGGAGGCACGCAGACCACGACCGCCAGAGTCATTGATGGGGCAGTGCTCGTCGCGGCGAAGCTCCATAGCGGACGAGAGACAGATCTCCGGGACGTGCTCGCGATCGCAGAGGAAATCAACCTCAAGGCAGTAACGCCACACCTTCAACGAGGCGATGAAGCCGCACTCCGAGATCAGCTTGAACGCGGAATACAGATTCTCGAAAGCGAGGAGCTCAGGCATGGCTATCGAAGTGATTTCGGGGCGTCAGCAATTTCCGAAGAGACCGTTACGGAGCTTCAAGCATATCTGTCTCAGCAAGTAGAACGGCTCCGTTGAACGAACGCTTCAGGAAAGAACAGTGGCCGGGCATATTTGTACGCATAGGGAGAAGTACACAGCATGACAGGCGACGACGAGAATGTCTATCATCGCTCTCTTGACGAACCACTCGACCTTCGTACTGCACTTGAATCGGCTGGTATCGAATTTCTTGACATCGACGAGGATCGGACCGTCGTCATCTACCAGCAAGCGATTTTCATAGTTACCGTAACAGAGGGCTCTACACCGACAGCCCAGGCGATCGATGTCGAACTGTGGGAGCCCCCAGCGGATGGGCGTACAGATGATCATGAGACGATTCTCGCGGGATTTGTGGAAGAACTCCTTGCAGCCCCTGATCAATCCTCTCAGTAACGAATATGCGAAGTTTTAGCACCTAAGTCCAGTTAAAACATCCCAACGAAAATCGTTCCGGAGATGGCTAGTATCCTATTTTCTAACAGTGTTAGTAATATGCTGGCGCATTTGGGTATCGATCGGGATGTTTGAGCAGCGATCATCAAGCCCGATCGTTTGGAGCAAGAGGCCCGGTTCATCCAATAGGGAAAGTTGCAGATATGTTCCTTCGCCATAGCCCTCGCTCGTTCGCGTCATATCGATGATTTTCAACGTCTCATATTCACGAAGTTGGTCGGTGATTCGTTTCTGACCGAGAACATTCGCATCGATCGACTCAGCGAACTCGCGATAGACCCGATATAACTCAGTTGCCTTGAAATGGGAATGGCTCGTGAATTCATCCATTGCGGCGAGGGCAGCAATCGCAATTTTAGCTTGTGTTGGGCACCCACGAATTAGATCGCGAATTCGTGTTACTTCGGCATCATCATTCGCAGATCGGACGTGTTCTTCACGAACTTCGTCAGCGTCTTCGCTACGAGCGACCTCTCCAGCAAGCCGAAAGAGATCAATCGCACGTCGCGCATCGCCGTGTTCTTGGGCAGAAAACGCCGAGCAGAGAGGAATTACGTCGTCCGAAAGAATACCATCGTGATAGGCATCTTTCCGTCGGCGCAAAATATCGCCTAGCTGGTTTGCATCGTATGCCGGGAAGACGATCTCATCAGGGGCGAAGGAACTTTCGACACGTGTGTCGAGCCGATCACCATATTTGAGGTCATTGCTGATGCCAACGACAGTAAGACTGGCTTCAACATCGTTCTCTTCACCCGCTCGAGACAGTTGCATAAGGAATTTGCTGTCGTCGGCCTCTTCAGGAAGGACGTCTTGTGCGTCGTCAGGTGGAGAAAGTCGATCGATTTCGTCGAGGACAACAATAACAGCATCATAGAGCTCGTCAATAATAGCCCAGAGTCGGTCATAGTACGCTCCCGTCGCAATGCCCGAACTTGGAATCGTGATGCCCGTATTATCCGGCTCATTCAAACTCTTTGAGAGATGGATTACAGTTTGAACCTCTGATCGTCGCTGTGCACAGTCAATAATTGCACGACCAACACGGATGTCGTTGTCTACGCCTCGTTGCTCAACTTCGCGACTAACGTATCGAGTAACGAGCGTCTTGCCTGAGCCGGATTTACCGAGAAGAAGTGTTCCCTTCCCCGACCCACCAGCGATCGTTGGTTTGAGCCGACGTGCAACCGTCTCAATTTGATCATTTCGTCCGACGATCTTGTCGTGATCCGGGATGTGGTCAATGCGGAGGAGATCCTCGTTGGCAAAGATTGGATCCTCCTCATCAAGAACAGAAAGAGGATCGTCGCGAGATTCAGACCGAGAATAGCTCACGGCCCCATTCTCGGCCGCATATTCGCCAAGAGTCTTCAGTTGCTCCGTGCTTGATGCCATAACCAGATTTCAAATGAAATGGCCTTAGTTCTTTCCCTAAAATAGGATACACCGTGTATTCATCCGATTAAAGCGTCGACTCGCTTGAGTAGTGAATTGCTATCAGATTAGTTTAATGTTGTCTTTCGAATTGAGGCCAACACCAGATTTCAAATGATTTGCTGAAAAGCAGGGAATCTAAATCCCTCACCACACCGGATTTCAAATGATTTCATGATAGGTTTTCACTCGGTCCGGAGATTCAGCACCCCCACCCCGGATTTCAAATGAAATCACCGACCTCATAGGGAGAGCTATCAATCAGATCTGCTTGTAGTCCTTTTCTGAACCTGCCCGAGACGACCACTAGAGAGCTTCTATCAAGGATTTCATTTGAAATGTGGTGTGGTACGGAACAAGGATGCTGATAGAAGTCACACTGAGATGCCACTAGAACATCACCCAGTAATGCATATAAGTAACCTTGGTGGGTTTCTTAAACAGGTTCATTAAGCGTCCTTTCCTCGGACTACTACTACTATCTTACCGTAATAGTAATATATATAATAGACGTTCTAGAATGCCGTTTTCCACTGGAAGTCAGGTTTGGCCTAATCGGGAGAAGGAAATGCTCACCCCTCTAAATTGGGCACTTCTTCTGTTGGACCGGGATCTCACCTACTGATCCTCCCGCTTCGATTGGAGACGATTTCATTTGAAATCCGGGGTGGGGGTGGTGTCCGATAGTTAGAGGAGCTGAACAAGAGGTGTCATCAGAAGTCCTCCAGATAGTGGTTTTCCCACTGTCGTCGTTCTTGCAATGCCTCTTCTCCAGCGTCGGTGATCGCATAGTAATTCGTTCGCCGATCGAGCTCGCCCTGTTCGACGAGTTCCTTGTTAACGACCGTATCGAGATTTGGATAGAGCCGTCCGTGATTGATCTCCCCATCGTAGTGGTCTTCGAGTTCCTCTTTTACGGATTGGCCGGAGGGCTGGTCGAATCCGTTGATGACGTACAGGAGGTCGCGTTGGAAGCCGGTGAGATCGTACATGAGACTTCATTATCCCACTGAGTGGGGTATTGTTATATGTGCCAAATAGATTGTCAGGCACCCATACGAATCTTCTAAGGAGAGGTTACTCCAGGAATATCTACGCCGCTACTCTCTCCGAAAATGCTACGCAGGTTTCTTCGTCATGATCGCCTCCTCGAGAAGTGAATCGTACACTCGATGGCCCCACTCAACGAGATCCTGATTCGTACTGAGGAGCATCGCTGTATGCTGGCCGTTCCCTCTCTGATTGAACGCTCCAAGAGCGATTTTGCGCGAATCGTAGAGTCCCATCCCGAGGGTTATCGGGCGCTCCAATCGAGACAAGCCATATCCATCACACGATGAGTTGTCCAACATTGCGTGTAAATCCGGATTTGCACAGAATTTGTCATAGATTTCGGGGGAGAGAATTCCTTCTCCGTTCATCCCATGTTTGACGGCCTCATAATACAGTTTGAATAGTCTTGGGTTATAAATTGAAATAACACAAGCGAAGGAATCTGTTTTCAAATCCGCCAGCTCAAGCGCCTCTGTCGTGACGAGACCTGGGGTGAGGGATCCCGACGAGACAACAGTAGTGTCCTCAAGAGCCGCGATCGGGAGGGGATGATCCCCACGCACAAACTCTAGATCCAGCCGTTGCAGGACCGCAGCTTTCGCGAAACAGACTCCCACGATTTTCTCAAGTTTCTCATAGGCAGCGAGAGCATTCGACCCGTATTCGGTTAGCTGGTAGTCCTCAGAGGTCTCTGTCACCATGCCGAATTCCGAGAGTTTCGTCATGATCCGCCAGACGGTAGACTGAGACGGCGTATCTGCCTTGGTCGAAAAGACACTCGCAACCGCCGGTGTCTCAGAGAGCTCTCGGAGGATCCAAAGCGCGTACTCCGATCGAGTGAGAAAAGCAAGGCGATCGGGCAAAATTACATCTAAGCACGATATGAAGCTGTCAAGAGCAACAACACCGCTCGCAGTAATCATATATTCCCGAGTATTGGCATCAAAATTCACCAATCCGAACTCGACGAATACTTCGAGATGCGTTGAAACAGTCTGTCTCGAGACCGACGCATCACAGGCGATGGCACTTACTGTCTGCCAGCCACCTTTATCAGAGAGTGTCCGAAGCGTCGAAAGTCGAGAAGACTCGACACATTCGGCGATCTCTGACCTGATAACGATGTCCTCCTTCGTTAACCCGTGTTCCACAACTCGATCATGCTTTGTAGATAACCCTGACCGAGGATCAGACATTTATGAGCAACACGTATTTGAGAGTTATAATAATTACTATCAACAACCACCATTGGATTTCTGGAACCAAAAGATAACTGGTGATGACTGATTGAGTCCAAATAGATGTCCGCTCCCCAACCCCCTTCCCCCGATGGATTGCCAGTCCTCGGGAACGCGGTTGAGTTCGCAACTGACCCGTTCAATTTTGTCGGAAATGCGGTCGATCAATGTGGGGATTCATACCGCATGGTGTTGCCAGGGGCGAATGATGTCTACGTGCTCTGCCATCCTGACTTCTATGAACAGGTTCTCGTTGATGACGTGGACTCTTTCAACAAAACCGCTGATTTCCGCGCAGCGTTCGGGAATGGCCTCCTATCGAGTGATGGCGAAACCTGGCGGAGCCAGCGACAGATCCTCCAACCCTTGTTCTACAGAGGTTATATCCAGAAATTTGTAGATCAGATGGTCGCCTGCACGGAGCGCCGACTCGACACCTGGCAGGGCCATATGGAAGGGGACATCGAGCAAGAGATGAAGGATCTCACGTTCGAGATTTTGTTCTCGACACTTTTCGGTGAAGTGATCGGACCCGGAGAGCGAAGCGATCTCAGAAATGCAGCGGATGATCTTAACGAGTGGTTTGTCCCAGCGTCATGGATGCTTCCGAATTGGGTCCCAACTCCCGCTCGCCGTCGATTTAAGCAGTCGAAAGCTGTTATGCGCGACGAAGTGAAGGGACTCCTCGCCGAGCGGCAGGCGAGCCCTGGCTCTGACGACACCGATCTCCTCTCACAGCTCTTTGACGCCCAAGAGTCCAATCCAGACCTCGCCACTGAGGAGATCGAAGAGCACCTCATGACGATGGTTTTCGCGGGCTATGAGACGACAGCGACCGCGCTTGCGTTCACATGGTACAATCTTGCCACGCATCCCAGTGTTCGCGAGGAATTTGAAAGCGAACTCAAGGCGGTACTGGGAGGCGATCCGCCGTCAATCGAGGACATCGGAGAGTTAGAGGTCACGGATCGGATACTCAAAGAGACGCTCCGCCTCCATCCCCCGATTCACACGCTCCCCCGACAAACGACCCGGGAGATGGAAATGCGCGGTATTCGGGTTCCAAAGGGGAAAGAGGTCCATCTCTCCGTGATTCATACTCATCGAGACGATCAGTTCTACGACGATCCCGAAGAATACCGGCCTAAAAGATGGTCTAATGGGTTTGAAGACGATCTCCATGACTTTGCGTATATCCCGTTTGGAGCGGGTCGGCGCGCTTGCATTGGACGGGAATTTGCCCTGTTAGAGGCGAAGATCGTGTTGGCAACAATTGGACAACAGTATCGGTTTGAGGACGAGGGCCACCCCCTCGAAATCGAGCCCGAAATTACAATAAAATCGAAAGATGGGGTTCTATTATCTGCTCACGAGAAATTATAACCTCCTACTCTAGGTAATAAACTCTCATAGAGGGCTATTTCCCATTTAAACCTCTTAAAATCCGTTTTTCATGGGGTTTTACGTCGTAAACCCCAATACAACTAAATATCATCGGTTAGTGGTCAAGAGTGCATATGTTATCGACGAACAGTCACGCAGGAAACGAGGGCGCTGATCGCTTGAAACCCATCAAGCGCCCTGTTTGCCGTTCAGGTGGAACGACACATGTTGCTACACGCTCATAACGTAAGTTCGTTACTGCCAGCGGTTGGCGATCGGCCGGCGAGCGGCGATACTCCGGAACCGGGAGCAGAGACTAGTCTCTTAGTTGGTACCTTGGCGACTAGTGCCTGCTCCCGACGGAGGGCGTCGTTCGGCGGATCGATCCCTCTGCGAGGAACCGATCATAACCATCGTCGAGCCCGACAGCACTCGCTCAACCGGAATCTGACACTGGTGGCGAGTGCTGTCGGCCCTGATTACCATGACGCCACCAGAAACATCATCCCCGGCTAACAAAACCGTTGCCCCTCAGATAGACGAGGAGACAAGCGACCGCTCAGAGAGTGAGCTGGACGAACCGATCGTTCTCCTCCCACAGGGCAATCCACATGGGGAGTTGCTCTACCACAGTACGGCTGATTCCCAGACTCCCATCTGCAACAATAGAGGGGCGTATATCGCGGTCCCACAATCCGAGGCCGAGGAGCGAGCAGATCGGCACTGTGGAAAGTGTCACTCACTCTGCGTTGATGGTGGGGATACGAACGCCTGCCCGAAGTGTGGCCAGGAAATCGTCCTCACTCATTGGGCCCACCATTTCCGTCAGTGCGACGGGGACCCCGAGTTTACCGGAGGCAACTCGTGAACCCCGTTCCTCTGGGGACTCCGATCCACCCCCAGGGAACCCAACGATTTTATAAATGTCTTGAGAACAGTTGCGGCACAGCTCAGGAAACCACTCGCGTCGGAGAAGGGAACGTGGAACATTTCCTTCTTCCCGGCCAAAGCACAAAAGCTTTCCTCCCCAGAAAGAGCCGCAGCACTCTCTCCGAAGAGAGCAGTCTGGACGCTCTTGCGGAGCGATCCGCGTTGAGAGCTGCTAGTAGCTTTGGCATGACGGACGCCGGCCGTCAGCGCCCAACTTGGGCACATGGATGCCCACGAACTCACAGAGAGAGCAACAGCAAGACCGACGAACGGCGATAGACCCAGGGATTAGCGCCCGACGGGACGGGGTACATCGAGCGGATGCTACAATCGGTCCAGACGTCGACTGGACGGCCCCTCGGCTCCACAAGGAGCTGTTCGATTCGTGTACAGCGATGGGACAGAAGCTCGTCGAAGCGGTCAGTGACCTCACGCGAACCGAGCAGGCTCCGAAACTGGCACTGGAAGAGCTGGAAGTGACAGCCCTGGATGGCCTCTTTGCCGATCTCTGTGTGGGCGCTGTCGAAGGCCGCGAAAAGGATCTGTGGAATCTGCTCCGGCTCTGTCAGCAACTCGGCTCGGGACAGACATCCCCGCTTAACCTGCGCTCGTCTCGTGACGATCTCGACCGTGCTGCGATCCCGATTTTCACCGCGAGCAGTGTTACTCCCGAGATAGCGATCCACTTGGACGGACGATTCACCGACCGAAAGGCCGACCAGCGCCGCGACGTCCTCGAGCTCTGTCTCGCGCTCGCCGAAGGCTGTCGAGTGTACCTCGTCGCGACTGGCCAGGCTGGACGGGTCCTCTGGAAGAGTCATCGTGACCACCTCCCGGTGAGCGTTACGGACCCGTTCGATCCACGCGTGTCCCCTACGCCTGGGACGCCTCGATTGATTGCTGATCGCGTCGAGGACGCCCGCGAGACGCTTGACCCCGACGGCACGGCAACGGCCGTCCTCCGGGCGCTCCGGGGCGAAAACTCCGAAATGCTCAGCTATGATGACCTCTCGCGAGAGCTCCGACTCTCCGAGGCGAACCGGCGACAGGTCGGTCTGAAACTCGATCGCGACCTCGGACTCGCCGAACGGGTCGATTACCCTGGCGACGAACGGGGGCTATCGCTGCGAAAAGCCGGTCTCGAATACCTCAAAGCGTTAGATTCGGAGATCGGAAAACAGGGACGACTCCCCTCCGTTAGAGACCCCCCAAATCCGTCCGAGTATAGCCGTGTAAACCCGCACACCCAAGACAGGGGAGACGGCACCGAGGCCGACCGAGAGAGGGAGGAACAAGCTGAAGCGGAAGGAGACGCGGTCGCTGGGACCGCCGAGTACCTCCCGAAGCACGTCCAGCCGGTGTATGCCGAGACGCCCGCTGTTGAAGCCGCCCGTGCAGCGGCTCATTCTGGCGAGATTGCCCTCGTTGATGCGCCTATTCAGATGCTGAAAGGGAGAGATGGAGACAGAGACGATCGGGTGATGGGGTGGAGTTACGACGATGCTCGTGACGAAATCACCGTCTCTGCAACCTACACCAACCCTATGCAGTACACAACGTGCATCGCTCGAGCGTTAGCGAGCCCTTGGACGTGGAACCGCGTGCTCACCGAGGACGTTCTCGAGGATCTCTTCGCAACCCACAGCCGACGAATTCTGAGCGATGCACGGAATATTGGTGGTCTCTCGGCCGAACGGTACGAAGATCCCCGCTTGTTCATTGAGTTCTATCAAGATCAAGAGCAGCGATTGTGCGAACTCACCCGAGAACTAGCGAACGGCGATTATACCGATGAATCGGCAAAACGCGGCGAGATCACGCAGTTCGCGAAAGGACTCGCGGGTTCGATCGTCCAACTGCTCGACCTCGCCGGCGTCGATCTAAGTCGGGAGGTCCGTCTCCCCGAGTTCTCCCGTAACTGGTCCGAATCGCACCGCCGGCGAACGCTCTGTCGGACACTCGCCCATAGTTGTGCGGTCGAATCGCTGTACGGCCATCACGTTACGTATCGGCACCTCTACGAGCAGCGGGAAGCGCGTCGAGAGGCGGCGATGGGCCTGACAGTCGATGCTCGCGATCCAATCGGTGAGTTCGTTGGCTCGCTCGTGGTCGTTGGCCCTGGCGTCTCCGACCTCGAGGACGAGTTACGATCGGCGCTCCGGTCGCCGGGCGATCTCCACGATGATGCTCCCGAGATCGGGGTCTGTATCCCGATCCGAACGACCGCCACTCGGAGCGCAATCGCTCAGGCCGTGAGGCGGCTCTGTGAGCGCAAGGGCCTCGAACCAACTCGAGAGGCCGTGTCGCTCTTTCAGGCGTTCGTCGCGACCAGCTACGACGTCGCTCGGGCTATGTATTACGGCCTCAGAAGGGAGGACCGGTCGAGAGGGATCCATATCGATGAAGTTCGGCGGGCACTTGCTACCCTCGACCCTGCCCGTCTCCTTGCAGACGGTGACGTGGCGCTCTCGATGCAACAGGCACTGAGCGTGCTGCTTGGTGCTGATCACCCGCTTTCAGGAGCCGAAATCGCTCGCCGGGCAGGGATCACGACTCAGAGCTTTCGTGAGAACCGAAAGGGGTTCGTCCTCGCCGCTCTGCTTCGGGAGGCCCCCGGAGGGTGGCGGTTGTCGCTCTCGTTCAACGATGAGCGATACGGTGGTGATGTCCTCCCGTGGTTCTTCGTTGATGAACCGGACGGTCGGCCGCTTGTCCCCTCTCTCGATCTCCGCTCGAGGATGGATGTGTTGTATGAACTCGCCACCAGTCTCGTCGATGATCCGGCTCGCTTTGGTGATCCCGACGACGTCCTCTGCTGGGCATTCACGCTCCCCGATCGAGACGACCCGGAAGCGATTGCGGATCATCGACAGGCGGCGATCGACGCCCTCGTGGAGGAATGGCCGTGGCTCGGGTCGGTCCTCCCAGTAATCGAGGGGGCGGCCAAATCATCGGGACCCGATCCTGCATACGATCCCGTATTGATGGGTTCGACGGTGGAGCAGCAGGCACTTCCTCAGAGCGCTGGAGGTCGATCAGACCGGCTTCGAGTGGGAACGAGAGTGTGACGGAGCATACGGTCGCTCTCACCGAAGATATCCCTTTCATCCCGTCCGGCCCTGTTGTCCCTGTTGGAATTGATGTCCCTCGCGTCCCTGATCTCACTGATGTCCTTGGTATCCCTGGTGACGCTAACATCGAGGCTCCAAATCGGCAAGTTCGAGGGTTGTCTGAAGGTTTTCTACATCGTCTGATCAGAGCGGAAATCAGCAGGCTGGTTGCCCTTATCAAGCCTTGTGCAACAATCGCGCCCATAGAAAGGCCACTGTTGCACAAGGTCAGGGATCTGATGATGCCGTATACTGGAGCACTGACTCATGATCTGCAATACTGGCGTGGTCTATGTTCAGCAGGGAGTAACGGTGATTGTGTTGCCGTTCACCTGAATCTGATACTGATCGACAGAGAACGTAACTGAGACATCGCTGTTACTATTGACGGGCTCATTAAGCGATGTCGGCTTGATGAAATCGTGCAGTGTTATCGAGAGATCCGTCGGGGGCGTATCCTCGATAGCAGCAATCGCCTCAACAACCGCGATACTGGGTGGTTTTTCCGATCGGTCAAAGGTCGATCGAACCGTGTCGCTCTGCAGCGGTGGCTCGTTCATATTGTATCGTACCTACAATCGAGTACACGCCCCTATAAGTGTGTGTTCATTATATCGGTGACAGGATAGTGGAAATAACCTCTAGAAACAGGATGGGCGGATATTCGCGGTCGAACCGCGATTCACAATATCTAACGGACGGCTCAATTCTCGGTTTACCCAATCACGATACTTGTTCGTAATCAGTGGCGTAGGAACGGGCGGATGAGGAACCGCCCGAACCGAGTACGTACAGGCACGATCCCAGACACGTGGTGACGTGAACGGTCGTGCGTGCGAGTGTCACACTTGAGGGTATATAGATGTACGGGTCTACCCCTGACTCTTGAAGAGATGGCTGAGAGTTGATCAGTCTTCGATTTCGAAGGCTTCCTCCCGTTGATGGATTACTACAACCCGCCGACGATCGGTGCTCAGGCTGGGATCAGCGCTCTGAAGGAATAGCGGACCCACCAGGGCGACCGCTCGAAGGTGCTTGACTGCTCGTCAGTTGCGAGCGATTGCGACCGGTATATCGATCAATCCGCAGTAAGTGTTGTCGTGATCTCCTCGACGAGCGCTGGATCGTTCGTCCAGAATCCAGTGTAGCCTTCCGAGTGCTCCTGGGCGACTAACCCGCAGGCCTGGTTGTCAGTAGGCCCGCCGTCGTAAGCGAGAACCCAATAGGGTTCGAAGCGCTCGGCCTTGGCGGTATGATAGGTGATCCCGGTGATCGTTGGCGGGGTCCAGTCATCGAGGCCATGAATGTGGATATCGAGAGTTGTGTCGGTTGCGAGTGTTCGATAGATATCTGCCTGGGATCGAAACGTCGAGAGGGTCTGGAAACTCACTCGCAGCGTTCCCTCACCCACACGATACGCACGGTCTTCGATTTCTCGACTGACTGCAAGGAGCTCGCGGCGAGTCATTCCGGAAACGACCGTCTTCTCAAGAACGTCAAAGAGCACCTGATAGCCCTCGGAAATCCCGCTTCTGTCGCCAGGGCGGTGGATCGGTGACTCGAGCAACCCTTCGACTGCTTCGATACCGATGACGCCTACCACCTCGCCATCGGTTTTGAGTTCGATGAACGGTGCTGGACCACCAGATGGAAGCGACCGAGACTCAACAGCGACACCGTGGTTTGCGAGCCACACTTCGATGTCGGGTGGGTCACCACTCCGATAGATGGTAAACTGATGGTTTCGACCTTGAAGCTCGGTCAGTAACGAGTCGAACATCGTTACGATTCTGTCTGCTGTTCGGCTTCGATACTCTGGCGAACAATATCGGCGATGTGCGGATGCAGCGATACAAGCTGGACGGCGCCGCCCTGGGGATCGTAGTCGATCAATCCTGCCTCGGCGAGTCGGGGCAAGTGATTGTGGACCAGGTTGATGCGGTGTTCCGACCAATCTGCTGCCGTGTGCATCGTCCCGGTGGTTGTCGTGTTCCATCCGCTAAGGACAGTAGCGAGTTCCTCGACACTACTTTCCTGTTCGGCGAGCAAATAATAGAGGAGACGTCGGCGCTCGAGGGCCGCCAGAGCTACGTAGAACTGGTCTTCGGCGAGTCGTGGCGGAGACTCTCCTTCCGGCATTCGATCGTCTTGAGGACGGTCTTTCCAAGAGTCCCCCATACTGTGGGCTACGGTAACATCATACAAGTATTTACTCGTGCGATGTGATGGTGTACCTCCGTTCGTCGTGTTAGGGTGGGAGATCGTCTATCCCCTGATTGTCGAGGGACGCAAGAGCATAGGCGATCGCAGTGCCTAGCATAGTTCCATTCCAATCGAGCGACTGTTCAACCAATTGCTCCTTCGGTCACTTCTGTCACTACGGTTTATTTATAAAGGAGGCTTTTTATTTTCAAGCTTCCATGCTAAAGGTTATCGTCCTGGTGGGAATCGGATGTATGAGAGGCAAGGCTACAATATGACACCAACAGGAGAGAAGGACCGTGCGGCTGTTGTCTGCCAGGACTGTGACAATATCTATGTTGTTCGTATCACAGAGGATGAGACAATTGAGCCAATCGGAATCCCAGATGACTGCCAAGAGTGCGGAGGATCTAACTTCAAGATCCTCGGTGACCAGGTATCAGTCCGCTCCGACTCTACGACGTTAGATTGAACATCGGATCTAAACTCACGCGTCCGGCGGCGCCGCTGCTCGCGATTCACCGAGGATCTGAGCGGGTCGGAAGAGGTGTTCCCGCGCCGACCGTACAGGACACGGCTACGGGGTGTATGGCTGATAAGCGCCGTAGCCGTGCAAGTGTGTTAGTGGTGGACGTAATAATAGGAGTGCCGACGCCGGCCGTTCTCGCTTTAAGTGTCTCTGGCGACAAAGTGGAGATATGAAGAGAAGTGCAGACGGATTCTACGCGTCCAAACCTGGGTGAGACGTCGTTTTTCCCGTTCCTCGAATGTCGTGGTCCACGTTCCGACGAGTTCGTCCCTTGTGCAACGAACGATTGAGCTTTTTACGAGAATGAGACTGCCACGCTCTCGGAACAGATTGAAACTTCAGTGTGGACAATCGGTCCGTCAGGCGTGTCTCATTAGTGGCTGAAATCGCCAACATTCTTTCTCGATCGCGGCAATATTATACAAGGATCTGACGTGCGCGTTGTTACTGACGCGGTCGGTGCCGAGCTCGGAGTCGCAGGCGACGCCGCCCATCCAGGGAACGCGAGCGGGAGTCGAACATCCAAAACCGATATAAATAGCCGAGGGTTCGTTCCATACTTCTCAACGAGGCCGCTGGTGATCTCGCTTTCGACACCTTCCCAGATGCTACCGAATTATGGCGACAATCGTTCTTTATCGCCCGACGAGATCACTGTCCGACCCGTTATACTTAGAATTTCAGACAATATACGACATAGGGCACTGTCTAGTTGAGCACCTCGTCAGCTGTGTTCGTCCATCGAGCGATTGATGCGGTCTCTGATGGTTGTAATAATGCACGAACTGCTCAATCCAACTGCGGGCACTCCGCCGACTGCCCACCCACGAGTTATGAAAACGGTCGACTCGCATTTTGAACGTGTGAAACCACTTTTCGATGAGGTTTCGGTCGGTATAGTTAACCCGACCGTTCAATCCTAACCGAGCAAGGGCAGTCCGATAGCCAAATTGATCGACGAGAAACATCGCTTCGGAGAGATCGTGTTTCTCGCGGAGTCCATGGAGGAACGCGGCTGCTGGATCGGTACCATGGCGGCCGAACAACTGGGCGTCGAGAATCAACTTCGTGTCGAGGTCTATTGCAGCGTACAACCAAGACCATTCGCCGTTGATCTTGACAGCGGTCTCGTCAACTGCGACCCGCGACGGCTTCGCCGTCGGCGGGTCAGAAACGCTGTCAGCTAGCCGATGTACCCAGTTCTAAACTGCCCCGTGAGAGCGTTCAACGCCTAATTCAGCAAGAATCGTTGTTGTCTCCCGAAGTGAACAACCAGTAGCATGGAGTCGGACGGCGAACGCCCTGACGGGCGTCGCCGTCCGCTCATTCTCCCAAGATTCTTCTAAATCCGTATCGTAGCTCTCGCTGAGCAGGTCTGCGAGCATTTGGTCCAACAAACTCGACGGCTTGCTCACTCCTCAAACTGGCTCAACTAGACAGTGCCGGTTCATCGGTAGCACTCTAATTCCTTCACCCTACGACCTTTGCTCAACTGCGGACGTACTGCTAATCGTGGGATACACTATTCGACGGCTGTAAGATAGACGGCGAGGATGGCGCACCCGATGCCAGCAGCTTTTCTGATGGTGAGCGATTCGCCAAGGACGACAATCCCGATGAGTGAGCTCGTGACGAGGAACATCCCGAAAATCGGTGTGACAACGCTCACGGGGCCCATCGCGAGCGCACGGTAGTAGGCGATAATGCCGACCGCAAGCGCGAGACCAGCCGCATAGGCGTAGAGGGCCTTCGGATGGGTGAGATACGGTGTGACTGACTCGTTCGTGAAGAGCACGACCACAGCAGCCGCCCCAACGAGTATCAGGTTCGAAATGAAGACAGCAACGTTGCTCGGAATGTCGCTCGTTGCTACCTTCATTAGCGGTGCGACGAACGTGTACGCCAAGAGACCAAGAAACGCCCACGAGAGGTACTCGCTGTTCATATCGTACGGACCAGTTGCAGCCGTATTAGTCCGTCCGATCCGAAGATATCTTAGTATTGATATACCGATACAGATCGGTTTTGGTCATTCATCATTTGATACAGCTCCCCCCATCTAATTGAAAGCAAACGTCATGTCACTTTCCAGTACGAGTGTACGGTTTATCGTACGATAGTGGTGATTATCCCCAACGTTCCCCGGTCGACGAGCCTGCTCACTGAGCCTCTCCGTTCGGTTGTTTCGGAAGGTCGGATCCGGTCTATGATTTCCTGATGGACACTTCCGTGGTTACTAGCGAGTCTTTTTGCTGTGCCAGAGGTGCGATTCTATACACGGCAATATCATAATCTCCCAATACTTGGTGATTATTTACTTGGATCTCTTTCCGATGACCGTTCGTCAGATTATAGTGGGGTGGTATTATATCCGGTGTTGATGACGTACGAAAACCTCGACGCGGAACTCGTGAACGCTTTGTTAGGTGACGGTCGGGCAAGCCTCCGGAGTCTCGCCGAGGACTTGGACGTCTCGGTGACGACCGTTTCGAACCATCTGTCGGACCTCGAGGAAGAGGGCGTTATCCAGGGATTCACTCCACGGATCAATTACGACGCGCTCGGCTTCGACGTCACCGCAGTCATTCAGCTCAAAGTTGAAGGTAGTGCCCTTTCCGATATTACCGACCGACTGCGTGAGTTCGAGCAGATGACGAACGTCTACGAGGTTACGGGCGACTACGACGTGATCGCGATCGGGCGGTTTCGGGACACGGACGAGATGAACGACCAGATCAAGGCCTTACTGGCCGATTCCGATATCAACGAATCCAACACCAGCGTCGTTCTTAACGCCGTCACCGAAAACGAGCAGTTCGATCTCGAGATCCGCGACGAGTAGTGGCAATGAATTTCGTCGTTGCATGACTCTTAGATATCAAACCAGAGTCGCAGGATCTGCAAACGCCCCTTATTGCTTATACCTTCTACAGACGCCACCATAGAACGGTTCCTGTGCCCACCCCTCATCACCACTCGATAACGCAAAAGGCGACTGCTACCACTGATATGTGGCTCCCAGGGGAGCTTTCTGATCAGGCCGCTGGAGATCGGGCGGAATGAGTGATGTTTCGATAGCTGAGGAGGATACCTAATGCCCGTACTCGATTTCGATTCTACAGACGAACTCCCTGAAGAGATTAGAGACACTGTAGACGCACCCTCACAAGATCAGCTCTCGAAGGACGTGATTTTTGATCTGCTGAAAAACCGTCGTCGACGCCAGGTGCTTGCATATCTCCAGGAGGCTGATGAGACGATAACGTTGAGTGAGCTTGCTGAAGAAATCGCCGCCTGGGAGAATGACATCGAGGTACGTGAATTAAAATCCGACCAGCGAAAACGCGTCTACGTCGCCCTCTACCAGACGCACCTCCCGAAAATGGATGACGCGGGAGTCATTGACTACAACAAAGACCGCGGTCTGATCACTCTCTCGGAGAACGCAGATTCTCTGCAAGAGTATCTCACAATAGTACAGAAGCGACCGGATCGATGGTCGCAATGGTATGCGCTTGTGAGTAGTGGTGGGATGGTGTGGATGGCAGGTGCGTATCTCAGTATCCCCGTCTTGTCAATCGCAACGATACATCTCGTTTCAGGACTGGTCGTTAGTGCGCTTGTCCTCAGTTCCGTTACCCACTTTCTCGCTTCGAATCAAACTAAACTGAGGATCAATGAAAGAGCATCAAGGTGAAATAATAGCTGAAATTGGTATGATTTGTGTACCGACAGGGAATACATGAGTTAAATAGCGTATAGTGATTGGCATTCAGAAAGTTACATTCTCTTTGACATTGAAACGAGAATGAGCGCGGCAATCGCTCCCGTATATCTCTCAACCCTCTGAAATCCTGACAAAATTATTATTCATCCTTCACTATGGCTCCTGAATCGTATATGTAGCGATTTCAGCCGTATTACAGGTTGGGCACGCGGACGAGCTTGAGTCAACACTCGTCCCACAATGGCGACACTCGCGAATGGTTTCGACAGCGTCGTCGGGGCGCACAGCACGTTTCACCCGGGTGGCGAGTCGTATCATGGCGTTGGTGTGGGGGTTACGACTTCCTGGCACGCCGGGCACTCGGCGAACATGTTTTGTTCTCCTGGTGGACTCTCGTACTCAATGAGCACGTGCAGGGGTTTGATCTCCGTGCTACACCGCGGACAGGAGCCGAGTGCGTGGGTTTCGTTTGTGGCCATGGGATGGATTCCTCGTGCGTAGGCGTGAGTTCAACTGAGGCGCGTGGTGATTACCAGCTAGTATCTCTTCACGGTTCATTGACCATTGTCTGACGTAAATAGGGCGGTGATAGTCAGAGAAAGAAACAGACCTACACATATTTATATTAGGAATGGTGGGAATATAGAACGTTCTATTTTATCGAACGCACAACAGATTGGGGGCACTAGCGACCTCTGATGATCCAGGCTCATAGGTATCGGGAGATTTCACCGGCAACGACACCGATTGATAGCCGCCGTCGCAAATTCACACGATGAGCACAACTCAAGCGTCGATTTTCGGTCGTGGATGGAGCGCCTATCGCTCTATCCCGATCATCTATCGTATCACTGCAGCGTTCGTACTCGGGACTGCACTTGGTGCAGTCGCCGGTGAACAAGCGAGTGTCTTGAGTCCGCTTGGGGATCTCTTCTTGCGACTACTCGAAATGCTCATCATCCCGATCATTGTCTTCACCCTGCTCGGTGGAATGCGAAAGCTCACTCCGTCACGCTTGGGGAAGGTCGGAGGACTGACAGTGGGGCTCTATATCGTCACTACGTCAATCGCAGCCGGCATCGGACTGGCCGTCGCGAATCTGTTTAATCCTGGCCGGGGAGTGGAATTCACCGGTGGCGAAGCCCAGGAAGCCGAACCACCGGGAGTTACGGAAGTCGTGTTAGGAATCGTTCCCGAGAACCCATTGGCGGCGATGGTTGAGGGTGATATTCTCGGAACGATATTCGTTGTTATCGTGTTCGGGTTGGCGTTGACGATGGTCCGCGAGGCAGCCACTGATCGGTCCGTGAAGGGCTCTATCGACGGCTTCTTTGCGTTCATCGATGCTGGTACGCAGGCGCTGTTCAAGATCGTCTGGGGTGTTCTAGAGTACGGCGTCATCGGCGTGTTCGCGCTGATGGCTGCCTCGATTGGGACCGAAGGACTCGGCACGATCGTTCAGCTCGGTGCGCTTGTTGGTGTGATCGCTGTCGGAATCAGTATCCATATGACCGTTACGTATCTCGGTCTCATGATAGTCGGAATTCTGGGTCAATCGCCGCTTGCTTTTCTTGATGGCGCGAAAGACGCCATGTTGACGGCCTTTACGATCCGCTCATCGAGTGGGACGCTTCCCGTGACGATCGCTGATGCAGAAGAAAACCTGCGAATCGATGAGTCGGTCTATGGCTTCGGTCTGCCACTTGGGGCGACGATCAATATGGACGGTGCGGCGATTCGGCAAGCAGTGACCGCAGTGTTCGCTGCAAATCTCGTCGGCGTCTCGCTCGGGATCGGTGATCAGGTTATTATTCTGTTTACTGTCATTCTGATCAGCATCGGCACCGCGGGTGTCCCTGGAGCGGGCTTAATCATGTTGACAGTGATATTGAACGCGTTAGGGCTTCCTCTCGAGATTGTTGGCTTTGTCGCTGGTGTGGATCCGATTCTGGGCCGCATCGCAACAATGAACAATGTTACTGGCGATCTCGCAGTGTCGTCCGTCGTTGGTAAGTGGACCGATGCGATTGATTTCACAGAAGGTACTTGGGGTAATGCTGATGGATCCCAAGGTGATGGGAGCACCATGCCTATGGAATAGTTTATCAATAAATTTACTAAATTGGTGCTATAGACGATCTAAAGGTCGATAAATCAACTCAAATTTATTGGCCCTACCAATTTTCGTGTTGGTGACTGAGCGAACGAACCCAAGAAGCAACGATGAGCGGTATTGTATGGGTTTCTAACATTTGATTTTGAAACCCGCTTTTTGGACGGGCTCTTATACTCGCCGCGTAAGTGAGTCGATAACGGACGATTTGGCCATCAGTATCTTCCTGAGCGTGTCTGTGCACTCAGCTAGAACAGGAAAGGAAGTTGATAACGGCTGATAGAGGTAGGTTTGCAACGTGATTGGACCATTGGAGCGCATGTCAACGACGATCGCATGAACCCTTTCTTGACGCTCCTTCGAAATTGCTTCCGTTCGGTCCTGGAGTTCATCCAGTTGCTCCCATACTCTCTCCAATTCGATGTAGGACTGTTCAGATAATATCCGCACGTTCATCTCTTCGAGCGCTGATTCGATCGCGTGGAGTTCTTCTTCTGCGATTTCGAGTGATTGCGTTTCGTTGATAATGGTCTCTTTGAATTGTTCCCGTTGAGTCTGTGCTTCGTGCGCCAGGGCGCTCGCATACTGACACAGTTCTTGCGTGAGAGGAGTATCGTTTTCAAGAACGGCCGCAATCTCAGGATTGAGTTCCTTACTCACGTTTTCGGCAAGTGCTTCACCATACATCTCTTCGTAATGTGACACGGACATCACCGTCTTACGATATGCCTCTCGGACATCGCTCGTCCCGTCGGCTATCTGTACCGGGTCAAGTGTGGAGGTACTGGGTCCAGTAGTCGCTTGCGCTGGGGCAGTCGAACGGGTAGACGTCGTGGAGAGCTCTTGGACTCGAGTGGCGAACTCCTCAAAGGCCTGTTTCTCATTGTGTGTCAGTGTAAGCTCTTCTTGACAAAGCTCGCGAGCGTGAGGTATGACTCCGTCTATATCCTGATCAGAATCTCTTGAAGACATGAACTAGTGGGTTGCCCTCTTTTCTACTCGTTATCGCGAACTCGGGCACCACATGAGTCGCTTCGGATTCGCCCTGGCGAGCTCGCCGTACGTAGCTGGGACCATTCTGTATAGGGTGAACACTTTTATTGGTAATAACCGTTGTTGTTAGCATGTGTACTATCGGACATCAGTGTGTGGATGAGATCTCTCAGGAACACATATTCTGACCTGAGTGGCCGTAATCAGGGGTGCTAAGCCTCGTTCCTAAGCGAGCGAAACGAGCCGAAAGGGCTACACCGTCTCCAGTGTCCGTTTTCATGCGGAAGGAAATGATTGTTACTACTCGAATCCGGCACTATCGATCACGGTTTACAGAGTCAGCGATTAGAGTTCCTCGCTAAGCGCGCCGATCGATTCGAGGTGGTCACGAACCTCCACCAGAAATTGTCGGTACCGCTCGAGATCATGCAACGCGTTGTAGACGACGTCCTGATCGATACTATCAAGGCTAGTAACAGCATGAGCGGGCGGTACGGTGGGGGAAACCGCCCGCCAGAGAGTCCGTGTCCGGGACACGCCTCTAGTTACGAAGTGGACTGGACCTGGCCGCGGATCTCACCGCTTGGATGATCTTCGGTGTGGACGTTGACGTATACCTCACCTTCTGCGAAAGCTGTCTCAACATCCTCGATGGTAGCCCCTTCCCACGCGTCAATGAGGTCGTCCTCAGTGATCGTCCCTTCAGTGAGCGTACCAGAGACAGAACCTGCCATCAGTGCAGGCTCCATGCCGGTTTCGGGGTAGAGCCAAGCGACGACTGGACCATCTTCGCATGCAGCACCGAGATGGATGTGTGCTTGCGTGACGTTACAGATATCCTGAACCGTCGCCTCGTAGTGAATGTCGGTTCCCTCATCGTGGCTATCCACGGTGAAGGTTACACGTCCTCCCGCATCCGTCTCTATCCCGTGGTCCTCTCCGGACAGGTGGGCCTCGTATGTCCGTGAGTAATCGTCCGACGATTCATCCTCTTCTTCGGTGGATTCCTCTTCAGGTTCCTCTTCCTCTTCTGCTTCGGGCTCTTCTTCCTCCTCCTCCTCCTCCTCCTCGGTCTCCTCCTCAGGCTCTTCGGGTTCGTCTCCCGGGAGCGTGATCAACGCATCATCGGTAACAGCGTTGCCCTCCGCATCGGTGATCGGGCCGTCCTCTGCACCATCAGTCTCCACGAAGTCGAATGCCTCGTTGTCATTCGTTTCTTCGTGGAGCATCGCAACTAGCGTTGCATCTGTCTCTAGGGCCGGATCGAGGCTAATTTCCAAGTCCTCGTGAGGACCAGCCGTCAGATACTCCGAGACACCGAGTACGTCGCCATCCTCGCCGTGAATAACGACGAATCCCGCTTGCGGAAGGTAGACAGACTGCACAACGACACTATCGCCCTCGCTTTCCTGATCCTCGAATCGCAGGTTGAACGTCTCGGCCGCCTCACCCGGCTCACCCAGCCCGTATCGGGTAACGACACTGCTCGTGCCACCCGCAGCGATAGACCGGAGCTCCCAATAGAGCAGCCCAGCACTGTCTCCCGACTCGTATTCGGGATCGAAGAACTGCCGATCGGGGTCAATCTCGTAATCATAGGCGACCCCCACTGCGCTCGGCCACGAGACGAACTGGATCAACTGGGGCTCCGTTTCAATCTCTGCGAGACCGGTGAGCGTCGGATCCGGGATCTGGTTGTACGTGTTCCAGGAATCGAATGTCAGGTCCTCAAATTCCCGTTCAGTGGTCAAGACCTCGTTCTGGAGCCAGATTGGGCTGCCGTCTTGCTGTTGTACCTGGTAGTCGAAGAGATACCGAACGTTAACGTCGTGGGCCTGTCCGCTCGTGTTTTCTACCTCAACGGTGAATTCCGCGAGCGGTCCGACGAGCTCGATCGTTTGGGTGACGACAACTCCCTCGGGTAACTCCCAGGCCATAGCGACAGACTCACCATCGACAGCTGGCTCGTCCGTGAGATACTGGTCCATTTGCTCGCCCGCACTCGATGTCGTGTAATTCGTCCCATCCACCTGGACCGTGAGATACGTCGTACTTGCTGATGGGTACAATAGATAGCCATCATCGAGCTCCGTCGCTCGTAGGGTAAAACTCCCGACCCCACTTCCCATACTGAGCATGAGCGTGACCTCATCATTCTCGAGAGTTCCAGCCGACTGCCCTGCAGTTCCCGTCGAGAGGAACCCTGCAGCAGCGGCCGTTCCTACGACAGCAAGAAATCCGCGTCTTCCAGTCGATCCACTCTGAAACAGCCGAGTGGGTGACTTTTTCGACCCTTCGTTCGTAATGTCCTTTCCCTTCTCCGGTAGATGATCAGTTGTTCCCATTGCAGATCATTATTCGGTGGGGATATATATCAATGTATTTATCAGTGTTTGACAGCTACTAATCCAGAAAATTTATATATAGGATCATATTAGTACGCTCCGTCGATCGATTTCTGTAAACCACGTTTCCAGCCCATAATTCTTCGTGTATATGGGGATGAGTTGGCTATCAGGAATTATTCACACACCCCGATCTATAGAAACCAGTCGAATTTGAGACCAATATACAACCACAGATATATTCATATTGTCCGATATCGTACTGGTAGCGATTATGAAAGAACGGACGACGGAACAATATGAAGGGTGGTTCGACCGACGGCATGTTCTTCACGCGATTGCCGCTGGTACGGCCAGTATGGCTGGGTGTCTTAGCGGGGGCGATGCGCCATCTCGCGGAGGTACTGGAAATGGATCGGACCCTAGTCCAGGTACGGGAGACCCATTCGTGAGCGATGATGCAGACCCGTTTCTTCTGCCGGCCGGTGACGTCGATACGACCTTCGATGTCGATCTTACCTCTGAAACCGTTCTTCTCGAAGGTGAGGATCTAACCGCCTTAGAGACGTATGATCTCGAGACTCACCAGTATATCTTTGACGCGGATCGTCTACGATCGTCAGGTGTCGATTTCGAGGAAGGGTCAGTCCTCTGGATCTCTGGATTGGCACTTCGTCGAGTGAACTCTGTCGAGGAACGCGGATCGACACTGGTGGTCGACACTGAATTCGCGTCGCTCAATGAGGCAATCAGTGACGGGACTGTCGGCTGGGACGCTGATCTCGGATTCACCTCGAGCTACACAAGCGAGCAGTTTGACCGGGTTGCTGCCGAAGACTCGGTTCTGGGCAGTTCGAACAGTCTCGGCGTGTCGCCAGCGTCGAGCACGGTCGCGCTTGCGGACGTCGCTGTGACGAACCGTGCGGGGGAGGTGATGGGACGACCGACGTTCCAACGAGTGCAAAATGGGGACCGAGAGGTCCTGCAACTCGAGTTCACACAGGGGACCACCGATTACGTCTTCGGTCTTACACCGATGGGTGATGAAGTCCGGCTCAAAGCCGAAATGACGTCTCCTTCGGGTAGCGAGGC
Source organism: Saliphagus sp. LR7 (assembly GCF_003344565.1). NCBI lineage: Archaea > Methanobacteriati > Methanobacteriota > Halobacteria > Halobacteriales > Natrialbaceae > Saliphagus > Saliphagus sp. LR7. The sequence continues at coordinate 83,752 of NZ_QPND01000012.1, forward strand.
GAACCTTCGATTTACGGGTATCGGTACTGCGAAGGCCGTTCGAGCCACCGGGCAGGTGGAGTATGCGGATAGCGAATTAACGGCGATGGATGTCGAGGCGAACCAGCTAGAGGGCGAGATCGAAATCGATATCGCAGCCGCAGGCTCCGGTGTTGAGGAGGAAACGGAGATTCCGCTTCCCGGCGGGTTCATGTTCCGGCACATTTTCATGGTCGGGGCGATTCCGATCACGGTCACGACATCGATCGAATTGAAGGCACGCATCAATGTCGTCAGTAACGCCTCAGCGACCGCAACGTCGCGGTTCAGCTTCGGTGGTGATACCGGGTTTGTCTACGACGGGACTGAGGTCGTTCCGGAAGCGGCGATCGGGACGCTGAAGATCGACCCCGAAAGCGCCGATTCGGGGGCCTATTTTGGCCAACCCGTCCACGCTGGATTCGGTATTACCTTTCCGAGGGTATCGATTAGCGTCTTCGACCAGCTGTTGATTCCCTATGTACAGGTTGGGATGGCACTCAATACATCCCTTTCGTGGGGACCCGTCTGCAAGAGTTCATACATCCAGCTCATCGTCCAGGCGGGCTACGATCTAACGATCCTTGGCGTCAATCTCGCCGCTCACGAAACGACCCTTGCCGAGGAGACCACTGAAGGCGACCAAGAAGGCTGTGAGTGATGTTCAGAGAATCGGATAGTCGCCATAACCGGGCCGGAGACGCCACGGTAGACGGACAATTCGAGGAATCTGATCTATTGCAACGTGATACACGGCTCTTGGTCAACTACCGCGCCCTGAACGCCTTCGGCGTTCTGAGGACGGGACTTGCGTGGCGTCGGCCGGGGGTTGTGGTCCCGGACCGGCTTTTGTGCCGATGCGGTCGGTCGGCAGAGGCGATGTAATTGGACGTGACCTCGGCGACGTCGCGGTAAGTCAAGCTTGCTCGGAGCGGTCGCGTCGTCGGTCCGTTCTTGGGGGCCGGTTCACGGCGGCCCGTCCGGAGCGAGGAACCAACCCGTTCCCGCACCGAAATATTGGTTCGGCACCCATTGCTGGGCCGTCTGAGGCCCGCTTCTGACGACAGAGGACGACGAGCCGGGCGATACTAACGGTTTCGCCCAACTTCGCAACGCGATTCCTCCCTCCCTACTCGCGGCTTGAGTGGTCTGCGCAACGTTTGACCGTCCCTTCAGGGAGACCGAGACCGACGGGATGACGAGACGAAGTTTACAGATCTGGAACGCTCAAAGGTTACGCCAATCACTCTCGCCGCTCGTTGAGGAAGGGGATTCCTCGCTACTGCCTGTTGAGGAATTCGACGTCCGAACGACTCCATAGATTATTCCCATCAGAATCTAATCCAAATGAACAACAGACATTTATCGAGGGATGTGTTGGACCCCCTGTGAACGATCTCGACACTGTCCGAACAAGCTTTGATCCATCGACGACACCACCGAGTGTCGCTTTGGCAGAGGCCATTGCTGCGATCGAGAACGTTCCTATCACGGACCTCAACCAACAGCTACACGACTATATCGACACCGAGGCCCTCGATGAACTCATGGATCGTAGTAAGGAGGCCTCGGTCCGATTCTCGATCGATCAATACGATGTTCGTGTGAACGGAGATTCCGTTGCTGTGACCTGCTAAAGAGTGCCGGAGAAGTCAATTTTAATATCGCCTGTTGAATACCCTTAGCTGGCGCTATGACCCACATAGCGGAAAACGACCGTGCGGCGGCTCGGTGTGAAGGATGTGGGAACATTTACACAGTCAATATTCGTTCCGACGGGGACATTGATCCGATCGGAATACCTCACTGTCGGGACTGTGGTGGGTCTGAGTTTACAGTCTTTGGAGAGCATGGCAAGGAACTCGTCTCAACTGACGAGTAGCCTCCGAGGCTCTCCTTTGGTCGAGTGCAATCCCCAATCTAAGTGTCAAATTTTTATGCTTACTATTCTTGTAATACACCATCCGTTATCGCTTTAGCAGGCATCCACACGATCGCTTGGGCTATTGAGAACCGCGTCTGTTTATGGACTCGCCGTTTTATATCCCGAGCTCTTCCCGAAGCTTCTTTTTTATATCATGGTCTCCGGATGCGTGGCCGAGAGCAAGTTCTGTGACGACAGACTGCCAGTCTTGCATTTGCTCCATGAGTGCTCCGTAGACTTCCTCTTCGGATTTTTCCCCAACACGTACTGTTCGCACTGCAACCCAGCCCCGTTGAGGGAAATATTCGATCACGCCAGCACCAACCTCCGTCTGCAACACAATACGCTCGGTCTGTCCCGTCCCGGGACTGCCACTCATCAACGGCAGCGCAGTTTGGATCTCTTCGGCTTCTCCCAGTTCTTCAACGACTTCAACAGACACTGACTGGTCTGGAAATGTTGCCAGCACGTCGCCTTGGGTCAGCTCTCCAGTTTCTTCGACAATCTTTGTGACGTGATCCGGTGCACTGAGCGCCGGACCAGGACAGTCATGGAGCCGAAGCTTCGTCAGCGTCTTGAAGGTCTCATCGCAAGCATCGCACGTGTGGGCCATTGGTCACTCTTAACTATGAGTTCGCACCGATCCTAAATGGATTTTCCCCCGATCTTGCCTCTCCAAAGCGTGTCATAGAATTCGACACACCCTCTACTCGGCGATTATGGGGCCTCCATATCGTGTCTGACTCCGTTAATCTCGGCAGTTGTGATTAAATTCACACCCACTCATTGAGAATTATTAGTGTTGCGAACCATTGTATGACACGCTCCGGGACGTGGTTACAGCCGCGACACTAGATCCGTGACGACTTCCGTGGTGGTCGCGTCTCCGCCGATATCGGGGGTCCGGGGTGCGTCCGGCTCGGCGAGCTGTTCGCGGACAATCGCCCAGAGGCGGTCACTGGCTACAGACTCGCCGAGGTGGTCGAGCAGCAAGGCGGTCGAGAGCACGGTCGCGAGCGGGTTCGCGACTCCTTTCCCGACGATGTCGGGGGCACTGCCGTGGACCGGCTCGAACATCGAAGGAGCGTTTCCTTCGGTGATGTTCGCGGAGGGCGCCAGCCCTAAACTTCCGCTAACAATCGCACCGAGGTCTGTGAGTACGTCACCGAAGAGGTTCGAGGCGACGAGTACATCGAACTCCTCGGGGCGGCGTACGAGATCCATGCTCGCGGCATCGACCAGCAGCCGCTCGACCTCGATCCCAGGATACTCTTCGCCGATCTCGGTGACGACTTCGTCCCAGAACACCATACTGTGGGCCTGGGCGTTCGATTTCGTGATATTAGTTAGGTGACTTTCGCGATCGGCTGCCGCCTCGAAGGCTGCCCGAACGATTGTCTCAGTCGCCTCGCGGGTAAAGACGGAAGTCTGGACCGCAAGTTCGTGGCCCTCCCGTCGATGTTCACGCCCGCCGACGTCGGCGTACTCGCCTTCCGTGTTCTCCCGAAAGACGACGAAGTCAATCTCGCCACCCGAATACCCTCGAAGGGGACTCTCGATCCCCTCGAAGAGGACAGAGGGACGCCTGCAGATCCGCTGGTCGAACCCCTTACGAATCGGAAGCAGGAGCCCGTGGAGAGTGACGTGGTCAGGCACGTCAGGGTGGCCGACCGCGCCCAGTAGGATCGCGTCGTGGCCGGCCAGCCGGTCGATCCCGTTTTCGGGCATCATCGCGCCCTCCTCGAGAAAACGCGTGCTGCCCCAGCTATAGTTGGTCCTCTCGATCTCGAAGCCATGGCGTTTCGCCGTTTTGTCGACTAGAGGACGGACCGCGTCGATCACTTCCGGGCCGATGCCGTCGCCGTCAATGACTGCGATGTCATAGCTCATGAGTCTTCGATTGTGAGTGCGATCTACTGAATATCAATACTTGCCGCTCTTGCTCAACGTAGCGAAATGATGTGCTAACATACAACAATGCCTGCCATATTATGGCTTGAGACGCCGTTTTAGCTGAGGAAGACCGGTCGTCGCCCCCGGTTATACACCCTGTTCGCCAGATTGCGGAAGAGCGAAGTGAGATGAGTCACGCTACGGTACGGAGGTGGGCGCGGATCGCTTTGAAGAGATCTGCGTAGCTCTCGAAATCATCAACGGTGATGTGCCATCGGGCGGAAACGGCCTTGATCATCGCGCTTTCGACGTTCTGCTCCCCGTAGAATGCGACGTCAGTACGCAATTCTGCGTCCGACACGTGTTCACAAACGGAGCCAGTTTCGATTCCCACACCGAGATTGTCGCCCATCGCAGGTGCAACGAAAATCGTTGCTGTTGCTGCCTTCGTGTACTCAATACTCTGGGTTGCTGCATCCATCTCCTCCAATGGAATCTCTGGGTCCGTCGCGAGAAATGCATTGACCCCCGTCTGTTCACGCAGATCGCGTTTCAGCGCAAGCAATAGTGCCAGTGCTTCATCGACATCCAGGTCGAGCGTGCCCTCCTCTAACTGGCGATCAATCTCATCGAGCGTCGGACGAGTTGTCGCAGCTGCTACCTCAGCCGATGCTGACGACTCGTAGGGTGGATAGGATTTGTACGGGCCCATCAAGTAAACGAGAAAATCGGGTTTGCTGGCCTCCGTCTCGATATATTCGCTGTCGATAAGCGCCTCACGGAGACGGTCTCGCATTCGTTCAGAGCGACTGTCGGCTACCAGGATAAACCCACGCGATTCCGGTCCACTTCCACCGGAGTAAACATATTTAACTTGGTCGGGGCCGAACATGAGGATACAGGAATCGAAGATGACCGACCACTCCTCCACACGATCGGATGGCGGCGTTCTTCGGAAAGACAGCAGCCATGACGGCGACGACGATACACCGGCGCTCGAGATCGACCTCCCGGAGGACAGTCTGTTTACGGTCGAGGACTATCTGGAGATGTATGATGTGGCTTCGTCCGAACCCGCGTTCCGGATCCTCTGTACGCTGAGTGAGGAACAACGACTCAGCGCAAGTGAGCTTGCTTCTGCCCTCGATCGCGAAGGGAACGAACTCCACTATTATCTGCGCAAGCTCAAGCGGTCGGCTCTCATCGCGAACCGACGTGATCCGAATACCGGGACTGAAGACCCCTATTCGTACTATACCCTCACTGACCTGGGTCAGACTGTGCTTACACACGGTCTCAAGACGGGCATCGAGAAGCTGGCCGCTGACGAAGCGACGATTCACGATACGTACGGCTGAGCGTCAATCCGAGACTTTGCTGACAAAGGTGGGAGGCTGAAACGAGGCGAACTCTTTCTTGAGGTCTCTGCAAACAGGCTCAGCCGTAGCGCTTGGATCAAGAAGGTCGGCTATCCTATCAGGACCTTGTGCATCAGAACGGATAGAGGCAGACTGGTAGAGCTTTTCATTGAAAATGAGACCGCCACGCTCTCGAACAGATTAACCCTTCAGTGTGGATAACCGGCCCGTGGTACGTGTCTCATTAGTGGCTGAAAACGCCAAGAATTGGCACAAGGCCAAGAGGTGAGGCTCTTCAGAGCGTCACGATCGTCACAGGCGTTGTGACGAGGGTGCAAGCGACCGTCGCTCCAGAGTGTTACTCACTCTTCCACGACTCCTGAACAAAAGGCCGCTCCTCCCTAGCTGTTGCTACTGCACGGAGAATTCCCAGGTAGTCTGGGATGGGTCGGTTCGTGGGTTCGGGTGGATCCTGAGGAGTTCCTCCTCTGGGATCCGTCTTGAGTGGTCCTTAGGCGTTCACCCCGGTCACAACAGGTGTGACGCCGCCCTGAGCCACGTCGCGGCTGTTCATATCGGCGAGTAGGTTCAGCCCGATGTATCGTCCTTCGTCGAAGCGGTCATCGGCGTCATCGTCGATCTCGAGGACGACCTTCTTCGACTGCTGGTTGCTCGGATCGACCATCGACTGTATCTCGGTGATATCGGGCCCGCCCATCTCACGAACGTACCGCCAGACCCGTTGTTGGGTCTCGCGATGGGGCTGTTCGCCCATGATCGCCAGCAGCGCTTCTTTCATCGCCTCTGCATCGAAGAACAGCCGTCCGTCGCCGTTCCGTCGCTTGGCGAACTCTGCGCGTCTACGGACGATCTTGACGGCCCTGGCACGGTTCGCCGAGAGGCTCTGGTTGACGTGGTACTGCTGGCAGTTGAGGAAGAAGTCCATTGGCGATGATGCTTCTCCTGGGCCAGTGTCGGTGCTCTCCGAGTCGGAGTCGCCCTCGGTCTCGTCACTCTCTGTATTGCTCTCTTCGATGGCGCCGTTGACGGTGGCGGCGATCTCCTTGCTGGTGGCGACCGATTGATCGGCGGTCTCCTCGACGTCGTCGACGCGCTCCTCGAGGTCGTCCACGTCATCGGAGACTTCTTCGACGTCGTTGCTGACCTCCTCCATGTCATCGGTGAGCTCGTCGATCGTTTCCTGTTGGGACGCAACCCGAGTTCCGAGGCGAGCGATCAACTCCTGTTGGGAGCGAACGACGCCGATGAGATCGGTGAGGTCGTCGATTTCGTCGATTTCATCGGTCTCGGGGCAGTCGTTCAGGTTCTCCGCCTCCATGCTCATGGCTGAAATGGCTGCATCTCCGTTCCCCGCGTGCGTGGTCGAATCGGATTGACCATCGCTGTCGGTGAGCTCGAAGCCCAGTGCGTCGGCGACCGTCTCGTCGCCGGGCTGTTCGTCGTCGATACGGCTCGGATCCTTACCGATGTCGGTGGAAGTCATTGGGGGTGTAGGTCTCGAAGGATTGCGATCGCTGGTGATCTGTGCGCGATGCGGCGATAGGGGGCGGCGAACAGCGCCTCGATACCGGCACGTCTCTCAAAGATATCTTTGAGAACAGAGACGACCGCGAGCTCACAGCTGGTCCTGTGGGCGCTCTCACCTCGTGGCTCGTCTCCAGGACGGCCGGGACGACCCGCGCTGTCGATCTCTCTGGGGAGACCAGGCTGTCCGTATGCGGGGACTGTCTCCGGTCGGCCGGTATGGCGCTGCCGTCGGGGGGTGCCTGAGCTCATCGGTGGTGGACGGGGGCGAATGCCGCTGCTCGGCGCGTGCATCGTCTGCCCGGTTGTGCGCTGGCGGACGGCGACCCGCCTTACCACTGGTCCGTCGATCGATCGCGACGCTGGCGCTGTGCGTGACCCTCGGGTGGACCGGTTCCAGCGTCGTGACCTGATCGCTACAGCCTCGGCTCGTCGCCGATAGCTTTTTGACCAGTGGCCGAAAAGAGAAGGGTGTTCACCCCTCTTCCCTTTTCGGCGCTGTTGTGTTCCTAGCTGTGAGTGTCTCGTTCTAACCGACGGGTTATATTCGCTACTACAATAAGGTGACATTTTCTCTGGGGTCGCGCGTGTCTGTTCGATGGTCGTGGGTCGCTGCGGCGGGATGCTCGTGGGTGGGGTGGCGAGTGTTCGTGGAGTGAGTGCGGTGTGGTCGACGGGGTGAGTCCTCGTCCTGGGATGGTGGCGAGTGGTCTGGGGCGGGCGCGTGCGGCCGATCCAGGTCGGATCGGGACGACCGCTCTTGGTCACGAACTCGTGGTTGGTCTGGTTGCTTCGGGCGACGCCGTGGTCTGAATCGGGATCGGGATCGGGGTTGGGACCGGGACCGGAGTCGGAATCGAGAGTGGATCCCGTGGTCGACTCCGAACGGGCGTGCTGTTCGGGCCGCTCCTCCGCAGGAGCGTCTCGTTCGGTCTCGGTGTTCGAATCGGCCGCCGTCGCTGGGTCGGAATCGCCTCGTCGTTGTGTGGGCCCCGAACACCTCGAGACGTGTCTCGGCCAGTGGGTGAGGATGATCGACTCGCCACAGTGTGGGCAGGGACGTTCCTGTTGGCGTCCGCGATGTTCGCGTTCGCAGTTCCGACAGGCACGGGGCGCGTGGTCGCTGGCCTCGTCGATCGGGACGGCCTCGAACGTGCCCTCAACGTCACAAAGGGGGGTCCCCTCCCCGTCATCGAAGTGAAAAACCCGATCCGATCGGTTGGACTGAAGGGAGATCAGTACGCGGTCGGGTTCGGGGCTGGGATCCTGGTTCGGGGTGGTCTCTGGGTCGTCGGTGTCGGTTGGGTCATCGGTGTCATTGTCGGTTGGGTCTGGCCCGTGGTCGCCTGTCTCGGATGGATCCGTTCCTGAAACGGTGGTGTCGAGGGGGAGGGTCTTGAGGTCGTACTCCGTGGTCGCGACCGTGAGCACCGGGGTGTCGGTCCGGGGATCGATCGTGGTCGTGAGCCGGCCCTCGACGATGCTGGAGTGATCGTCCGTGGTGTCTGGTGCACAGTCCGAACAGTAGGCTGCGGTGGGCGTCCACTCATCCTGGTGGACGTGGAATTTGATGGTGATCGCATCGCCGGGCTCGAGATCGGCGGTGCAGGCTTCACATGAAACGTTTGAATCGGTGGTGAGGGGGGTCCCGTGGAGCGCCTGTGTGGCGGTAGGCTCGCTGGTCATCGACCGGCCCCCCGTCGAGTGGATTCGTGGCTCTGGCTCGTGGCGCCGCTGGCGGTGGGTTTCCCCTGGCTTGCAGTGGTCATTGGTTTACTGGAAGCCAGGGGGTTCGTCGCCCGGATCGGTGCGAGTGCTCGTTCGGGAGTCGGTCTCCGTGTTCGACGCAGTGGTTCTGGGTGGGTTCTCGAGCCGGCGACAGACGGCGGCCGTAGTGGCGAGTTCCCGCTGGGTGGTGGTGAGTGTCAGCGGCGCCGGGAGGTGGCCCTCGAGTTCGCGGAGGTCGGTGACGATCGCCTCGAGTTCGTGGGCGACCCGCTTCGGGGGGTACTCGTTATCGCCCATGGCTGGCCTCCAGGTTCGCCGTTGGTTCTGGCTCGGTCGTGGGTTCTTGGGAGCGGGTCTCGTCGGCGTCCGTCTCGGTCTGGCTTTCTGTGGGTGAGCTCGTCGCGAGGACGGTCGGGGCGAGGATGACCAGTCGAGCGCGTTGGGTGCGACAGTCAGTCCGGCTGGCGAGCCGACAGCGCAGGCGGAGTTCCGTATAGCCGAGTGTCGAGTGGAGGTCTGTGGTGGCACATGCCTCACAGCAGACGCGCTGGAGCGTCCACTCGTGGCTGTCGGCCGGGCGGGCGGCTCGGAGGGTGACCGTGGCGCCCTCGTAGAGGACCGTCCCGCAGCGCTGGCACTGGACGTGTGGTTGGGAACTGATCGGGAGGCCCGCGAATAGTTGGGCTGGCGTGGCTGCAAGTGGTTTGTCCTTCACACTCTCCACGACCTTATCTAGGTTTCTGGTACCAGTGCTGGACTTCAACTCACCTGAGGACGACTCATCGGCATTGGTCCGCCCGCTATGCAGGTTGCCGTCGTCAGCCATCAGCAAGCCTCCTCAGTCAGTCGCTTGACAGTCTCGGTTGAGGCCTCGCGGGCCGTGAATGTCGGGTAGAAATCGCCGAGCTCGACTTTGGGACCAGTCTCGCGAACGATTTGAGCGACCTCTCTCGAACAAACGTTAGGTGACTCGGGGGTGACTTCAGTGGTCTCAGGTTGTGCCTCCGCAATCGTCTTGAACGTAGACTGTGTTTCGCTCATTGCTGGTTCTCTCCAGCACGGTCGGGGGCGTTGGCGCGCCCGCGGCCTTTCATCGGCCGACTCCCGTGCTTAGTCACTGCTACCGGTTCCAGAACAATAAGCGTTACTGAAGAACAATCTAAAGAACTTCCCAAAGAAAATTTTTAGACACAGCGGGCGAAACTCAAAGGTATATGGCGATCACAACTATATCTGTGAACGAAGATCATGGGCCAACGCCGCACGAGGAGCACGTGCTTGAAGTATTGAAAATTGGACGAGATGATGGAGAACCTTGGGGATTCACTACTCCTTCACGAGTTGCTGAATATTATGATATCCCTCGTCAGCGAGTGAATGAAGCCATTGATCGGCTTGAAGCTGCAGGTTGGATTGAACAGGAGACAGTCAATGGTAGTACAATTCGAGGATTATACCGATTTGTTGGAGATCCACGTACCCAGGGTTCTGACCCTTGAGATTCCATTTATAGCTCGAGGCCATCATGCTTGAGTTGTTGCATAACTTCTAATTTCGTTTCGGCCGATAGTATTTTATGTAAATAATGACGTTCTATATGATGATGTCATATAATGGGGGTGAGGGTGTGCAGTGCGCGTAATGGCACACTTATCTGCCAGGGCAGATACGGCTTATGATAACTCATACCATAGCAAACTTCGGGGCCGACTGTGGGGTGCACTTGAGGATACAGCATACGACGAGCGCCATGACGAGAATGAGCCGCCGGGCTTCAGTTACTCAAACCCGTTTCCACCGGGAGACATGCATGAGGGCGACGAACGAAAACTTCTCGTTGCATCTGTTGACGAGGAGCTGCTCACGCACGTCGCGCGGGATCTGCAGGACAACCGGGAGTTGAATGTTGGCGAAATGCCGTTTCATGTCGAGGCCGTGACGGCCATAGAGCCCGACGTCGGCGAGCCAGGTACCAGAGGAACGATCGAGACCGGGACCGGACTGCTGGTTCGGATCCCCCCATGGAAATGCGAGGAGTACGGGATCGACCATCCCGGCGGGGACACGGCGGTGTTCTGGCGTCCGGAGCATACGACAGAGCCGCTGGTGACCCAACTCGAGGCCAACCTGGACAAGAAGCACTCGTTGTTCTGTCCCGACTACCTGCTGGGACCGAGCGATGTGGAGGGAGACCTCTTCGACTCCTACGAGTTGATCAAGACCTTCGCCGTTCCCCTGCAGGTCACCGAACGCGAGCGGATGACCTACGTCCTGAGCAAGTGGAAGTTCGGCTATACGGTTCGGGACGACGACCACCGCCGGCACCTCAATCTCGCGCTCGATACCGGACTCGGCGAGCGGAACTCGTTGGGACTCGGGTTCGTGAACGTCACCGACCGGGTTCGGCCGGGTGAGACCGAACTGGAGGGGGAGGATGCTTTCGCCTGAGGAGTTCCGCGATACCTACACGGACGCAGAACTCGACGAGGAACTTCCCGAGTCGCCGATCGGATCGCTCCGGGACGTCCAGTACCTCTACGGGAAGCTCTACACGCTCGCGACCACGGGTGGTGGCGACTACGCGCCGTATCTGACGCCGGACGCCGCCGGCGATCTGATCGACACCGACCAGAGTTTGATCGCCGTTCGAGTCGATGTCTCCGGGAACGAACCACGGTTGGCCGACGATTCGATCGGCCCGGTGACGGTTACCCGGTATACGGGCGATCTGGTCCAGAAGGTCAGTCATTGCAAGTACCCGGCAGCGCGTGGCATCGACCACAGCGTCACCCACCAAGCAGGGCGAGACAGCGACCCAGAGAAGCTGGCCCGATATGCCACGGAACGACTGACCAAGTGGGCTGCCGACGACGTGGTTGCCGAAACCGCAGCGAACCACACGGATGGATGGATCGTCGATCGGCTCGCCGAACTCGGCAATAACGAGGACGCACTCGACACTCTCGAAAACGCGGTCACGATCAACCTCGGCGGCGAGTCAGCGACGGCGCTGTTGACCGTCCAGGTGAAAACCGAGTCCGACGGCGAGTATCGCTGGCCCGGCGAGATCGATGTCTTCCTCGACGCGATGCGTCGGCGAAAGCTCTCGAAGCTCGTCACGAAGAACAAGGCCGACGACTCCTCGGGTGAGGCGACTGACATCGTGACCGGCCGACCGGCACGGACGGTCGGCACCTCCGAGGATCCACAGAACTACTTCCTGGGCAAGCAACTCGAGACGTTCCCCGGACTCGATATCGAAGAGGCGTGGCGATCACATCCGATCTCGGAGGACGCCGCCGTGACGGTGATGAACGCCGAGGCGTTCGTCGAGGCCTGTACGTACCGGACCTTCGGCGCAAAGGTGTACTACCTGCCGTACTTCTTCGGGCGGCCAACGCCCGAGAACGCACGGGAGCTGTACGAGTTGCTCCATCGAGCGGCCACCGACGACGAGGACGCGACGCCGATCGAGGAGGCCTACGAGACCTTCAAGCACGAACCCGATCGAGAGGTCGCACTCCGATTCTACGTCTCGGCGGTCATGCCCCACCAGATGTCCCGGTACGACGTCTTTGGGGAGACACTAAACGGACGGCTTCAGTACCCGAAGGCACTCGCCGTCGCCCACAATCGGCTGGTGAGAAATACGAGTGCCTTCAACACGAGATCGGAATGGACCGCACCGTTTCCCACCAACGAGAAGTGGGGGTTACTCAACGGAAACGACGAGCAGCTTCGCTCGGTCGCGACTGGTTGGTACTTCTACCAGACGTTTGCCGATCGGGACGACGCGGACGCCGACGCGGACGACCCCCGGATCGAGGCGCTCGTCAACGTCCTGAGCGGCGAGGCGACCGCCGTCGACGTGCTCCTCGAGGAGTACGTCGAACGGATCGTCGACGAACAGACCGACGACAGCGAGCATGACGGGTTCCCGTCGTTTCTGGTCGTGGGCCAGTTCGCCCAGCTTTGTGCGCTCGCGACTGCAGAACTCGGGCTGTTGAAGACCGTCGATCCGACGAAGGAGGCGATCACTCGCGAACCGACCTACGAACGGTACACGACACCAACCATGGAAGAAATTCTGGCCACGGACGGTGGCTACCCTGCCGCCACGAAGCTCGAATCGTTCATCGAAGACACACCCGCGTTGGCTCCTGCTCCCGAGGACGAGGAGTCGGTCGCGAGCGAGCGCCGTGGTGCGTTCTTGCTCGGCGCCCTCGTCGGCGACATCGGCAGCTATCAGGAGTACAGTGAGGACCGTTCGACGACGCTCGTCGATCAGTACCCCGTGAAGTCGATCAGTCGATCCCGGATCAAGAAGGTCGCCCAGGAGACGATCGCGAAGACGCTGACGTACACCCGCCAGGAGAAAAAGGAGGGCAAGAGCTATCCCGGGACGAAAGCCGACCACATCGTCGATCGGCTGCGAGAGACGATTCTGGACCCAGATCCCGAAGACTGGCGAATCGACACCGACGACCTCCGGTTCTACTACGCACTCGGCGTGACCTACGGCATGAACGATCACCCTGAGTGGAGTCAGACGGAGGCCGATACCGACGACGAAACCGAACTCGAGGAGGAACTCTGAAATGTCCGAATCCATCGCTACCGACACCACCCCAGTCACGAACCGCTCGGAAATTGTCTTCCTGTACGACGCCGTTGACGCGAACCCCAACGGGAATCCGCTCAGCGGCGCGAACCGGCCGCGGATCGACCCACAGACCCAACAGGCGATCGTCACCGACGTTCGCTTGAAGCGATACCTTCGCGACCAGCTCGACGACGACGGCTACGGAGTCTACATTCGGAACGTCAACGAAGAGGGGACCCAGTACACGCGTGGACAGCTCCTCGAGGACCGATTGAAAGCCGTTGATCCCGACGAGTACGACCTCGACGACGACGAGGAGACCGACCGGTTCCGCGAGGACGTCTTCGGCGAGTTCCTCGATGAGAGTGCCGACGTGAGGTATTTCGGCGCGACGATGTCCGTCGACACGGACGACGCCTACGCGAAGCATCTCCCGGATCACTTCACCGGTCCCGTTCAGTTCTCGCCCGGAAAGTCGATGCACGCGGTCAACGAAAACGAGGAGTACGACAGCCTGACGAGCGTAATCGCGACCCAGGAAGGCAAAGAACAGGGCGGGTTCGACCTCGATGACCACCGGATTCAGTACGCCCTAATCCGGTTTCATGGACTAGTGGACGAACACGGAGCCGAGGACACGAAGCTCTCCGGTGAGGATGTCGAGCGACTCGATACGCTCTGCTGGCGGGCGATCAAGAACCAGACGATTAGCCGGAGCAAGGTCGGCCAGGAGCCTCGCCTCTACTGTCGGGTCGAGTACGCAGACGAGAGCTTCCACCTCGGCGGTCTCGACAAGGATCTCACGCTCGACGAGGATCGATCGAAACCGGACGAGGAGCTTCGGAACGTTCGAGACCTTGCCGTCGACGCCGACGCGTTCGTTCGGCGTCTCGAGGGCGCCCGTGATCGAATTGAACAGGTTCGAGTCGTCGCGAGCGACGTCCTTCAATTCACCTATGACGGAGAACTCGGCGGTTCCGAGGTGCTGTACGATGCGGTCGAGGACGCGGTCGGCTCCGATTCGCTCGAGGTTATCGACGTCTACGGGGAGCACGCGTCCTCGAACCCGGACGAGGCGTAAGTGACAATGGGCGGACAACAAGAGCGGACGGAGAAAGCCAACGAGGACGAGAGCGGGACCGATCGGTGGCGTCCGAGCCGCTGTCTCTCCCTGACCGTCCGGGGACCGTGGGGACACTTCCGTCGGGTCGAGGGAAACGTCGTCAAACAGACCTACCGGATCATCCCGCGAACGACCGTTGCGGGTCTGCTCGCGGCCGTGCTCGGGATCAAGCGTGACGGCTACTACGAGCTGTTCGGTCCCGACCGATCGGCGGTCGCCATCGAACCGACTCGAGAGATCCGGACGCTCAACATGCCGATGAACACGCTCTCGACGGCGGACGGGAACCTCCAATCCCTCAACGGCCGGGGCACGATCAGCGTAAAGCTTCCCGACCCGACGGCGCTTCGCCAACAGCACAACTACGAGGTCCTGGTCGATCCTGCCTACCGGATCGACGTCGCCCTCGCCGACGACGACCGCTACCGAGAACTTCGGGAGACTCTCGAGGAGGGAAAGAGCCACTACGCTCCGAGCCTCGGGCTCTCGGAACACCTCGCGGAGATCGAATATCACGGTGAGTTCGAGATCGGGGAAGGGCCAGGAGGGGAGACGGTCGCCGTGGACTCCGCCGTTCCGAACGCCGTCGAAGACATCGTCCTCGAGGAAGGGACGCGCTATCAGGTCGAGGAGTCGCCCGCGTTCATGACGACCGATTCCGGCGGCCGGACGACGACGGCGTTTACCGCCTACACGTACGATCCCGACGCAGGCACGCTTTCGGTCCGAGGCGCCGATCCCGCCCGGGTCGACGGACGGACGGTGGTGTTCGTTTGAGATGGCGACGGTTTACTCGCATCCCCCCGAAAGCGGCCGCGACGGGGTGGTGCTTACCGACCACCTCGAGGATGTCGCAGAGCGTGTCGGGTACGTCGTCCCTCAGGACGCGACGACGCCGTCGGGCGAGTCGCTTTTCGAGGTCGTCGAAACCCTCGCACACGTCCACGACTTCGGAAAGGCAACGACGTATTTCCAGGAGTACCTCCTCGAATCGAGGGATCCGGAGTTCGAGGCGTGTCGGTATCACGCACCGATCGGCTCGTTTGCCGCGTACTTCGCGCTCGACGCGCGAGGTTTCGTGACCGAAACCTGTCTCGCGGGGTTCGTCGCGGTCGCGAAACACCACGGACGACTCCCGGACGTAGCCGACTACGTCGTACAGCGTACCCATCGTCGTGAAGGCGTTTCAGGGGAGGGTCAGAACTCGGCGGAACGACAACAAGCAGCGATCGCAAAACAGCTGCAAAATATCGACGAGCACGCTCCCGACCTCGCGGACGCGGTCTTCTACAACGCGACGGGCGGGGTCAGCTCGTGGGGCGAGTTTTACGACGCCTTTGGCGGCCTCCTCGGCGAGATCGAATCGATCGTCGCCACCTCCGGGAGCACGCCCGGCGTCGATCAGGAGGCGCTTTCCGAGTCGTGTTACGCGCTCGTCCTCGAGTGCTGGGGATCGCTCGTTCTCGCGGACAAGACGAGTGCCGCGGAGCTGTCGAACGGTATAGAGACCACCCCAGCGAGCTACGATGCGAATCGACCGTCGCTGGATCGACTCGACGAGTACGTCGGAAGGATCGAGGCGGAGGCAAACGCCGACCCGGGCGGGACGCGCGTCGAACGACTCAACCACTTCCGATCGTCGGCACGGAGTTCCGTCCTCGAGAACGCCGAAACGTTTGCCGACGACGGCGGTGGGATCGCGACGCTTACGCTCCCGACCGGAATGGGGAAGACCCTCTCTGGGCTCTCGGCGGCGTTGGCGATCCGGGATCGGCGTGGCGGAGGACGAATCGTCTACGCGCTTCCGTTTACGAGCATCATCGATCAGGTCGTCGACGAGATCGAGAAAATCTACGGGACGGATACGACGGGACGACTCCTCACAGCCCACCACCACCTCTCGGAGACGACGATACGGGATGAAAGACAGGACGACCCCAACGAACACGATGGGGCTGCCGATGACGCAGATCGAAACGACGATATCGCGGGAATGCTCGCCCAGAGCTGGCGCGCCGGGCTCACGGTGACGACGTTCGTCCAGTTGTTCGAGAGTCTGGCGGGCCCGACCAACAAACAGTCGATGAAGCTCCCAGCGCTTCGGAACAGCGTCGTCGTTCTCGACGAACCCCAGAGCCTCCCGCTCGACTGGTGGAAACTGGTCCCTCGACTCGTCGCAATGCTGACGGAGCGCTACGACGCGACGGTCGTCGCGATGACGGCCACCCAGCCACAGCTGTTCGACAACGCGACCGACCTCTTCGACGATGTAACCGAACTGGTCGACGATCCGGAGATCTACTTCGAGGCGACCGAACGGGTGACCTACGAACTCGATCCCTCGACCGAACGTTACATCGAAGACCAGGCTGATCCGAAATCCTACGCGGACGCGACGGCAGCACTTCTCGAGGCGATCGAGTCGGATGAGTCGGCTCTCGCGGTCTGCAACACGATCGACAGCGCGAAGACGCTCACTGAACACGTTACGGACGCGTATCCGGGGTTGGGGAACGTCGGGGAGGTGTACGCCGACGAACTCGATCGTGTCGGGAGTGTAGACGGAATCGACCCGGAGGCGCTCGCAGAGCGCGTCTCAAACGGGTGGAATCGTTCGCTCCTCCATCTCTCCACTCGACTCCGTCCGGTCGATCGGCTTCGGCTCATCGAGACCGCGAAGGAACTCACCAAACGAGGCTATCCGCTCGTCACGGTCTCGACCCAGCTCGTTGAAGCAGGGGTTGACATCAGCTTCGACCGTGTGTACCGCGACCTTGCCCCGATCGACAGCATCGTCCAGGCCGCGGGACGGTGCAATCGCTCGTTCGAGAGCGACCGGGGCCGGGTTACAGTCTGGTGGCTCGATGTCCCCGGCGACCAAGCAAAAACACCCGCGGAGGCGGTCTACAACCGGAGTGTCTCCCTGCTTCCGGTCGCCGCGAGCACGCTCGACTCGGTTCGGGCCGGCGACGGTACGCTCTCGGAAACCGACGTGGCCCGAAGCGCAGTCGAGAGCTACTACGAACGACTACACCAGGAGAAGAATGTCGGAAAACAGACCTACGCCGACTACGTCGACGACGTGAGAGCGGACGAACTCGGCCGACTGTCGCTCATCGACCAGCGGCTTACGATCGACGTGATCGTCTGCCGAACCGACGACGAGTGCACTACGGTCGAGTCGATCAGAACGGCGTGGGAGAACTACGAATTCGACCGTGTTCGGACACGACTAGACGAGACGAAAGCATTGCGAGTTTCGATACCGATCTACCGTGCCGACTCGGAAGAAGCCCAGACGCTCGATTCTCTGACTCAGGTGCATCCCGATACTGACATCCGATGGCTCGATACGAGAACGAGTCGGTACGGGAAATACTTCGAACCGACGACCGGATTCGTCGTGCCCGACTCGACGGTGGAGGCACGATTCCTGTGAGCACCACCGAAGACATCGATCCCGTCGATCGGCTCCTCGAGACCGCCCGCGGGAACCCGGTCGAGGACCCGTTCCGCGTGACGGGCGTGATGATGCAATACTACCACGTCTGTAAACGTGAGCTCTGGTTCGAAAGCCGGAACGTCGAAATCGACCGGGAGAACACGACGGTCGTCCGCGGAACCAGAGTCGACGAGACTGCCTACGACGACAAGCGACGCAACCTCAGTCTCGGTATGATCGCGCTCGACCTGCTCGACGACGGCCGGGTCGTCGAGGTCAAACCGTCCTCGGCGCTCACCGAGGGCGCCGAGATGCAGCTGTCGTACTACCTCTGGTATCTCGATCGGGTCGCCGGAATCGAGAAGGAGGGCGTCCTCGCTCATCCCCGGGAACGACGGAGAGAGTCGATCGAACTGACCGACGAACGTATGGAGGCAGTCGAGGACGCGATTCGTGGCATCCACGGGATCGTCAGCCGGGAGACGCCCCCGCCCGCCGAGGAAAAGCCCTTCTGTGGGTCGTGTGCGTACCACGACTTCTGTTGGTGTTAGCATGGACAGGAACTACCACGTGTTCTCCGACGGACGGATCGAACGCAACGACGACACCGTACGCCTCGTCGCCGAGGACGGGGAGAAGAAGTACGTCCCGGTCGAGAACGCCGAAGCGCTCTTCTTGCACGGCCAGATCGATTTCAATACTCGGCTCGTTTCCTTTCTCAACGACCAGGGCGTCGCGATGCACGTCTTCGGCTGGAACGACTACTACGCCGGCTCGGTGATGCCCGAACGCGGCCAGACCTCCGGCCGGACGATCGTCGCACAGGTCGGCGCCTACGAGGACGACGACCACCGCCGGCGGCTGGCCGCCGCGATCGTCTCGGGGAGCATCCACAACATGCGGACCAACGCCGTCTACTACAACGGCCGGGGTCGGGATCTGGAGAGGGAGATCGCCGATCTCGAGACGGCAGCTGGACGCGTCGAGGAGACGATGGCCGTAGACGAGTTGATGGGGATCGAGGCGACCGCCCGCAAGGCCTACTACCGGACCTTCGACGAGATCCTCCCCGAGGACTTCTACCTCGAACGACGAGAGTACAACCCGCCGCCGAACGAGGTCAACAGCCTCATCTCCTTTGGGAACTCCCTCGTCTACGCGACCTGCGTGTCCGCGATCCGCCAGACGGCCCTCGACCCGACGATCAGCTACCTCCATGAACCCGGTGAACGACGGTACTCCCTCTCGCTTGACCTCGCGGACCTGTTCAAACCCGTGATCGCCGACCGGGTGCTCTTCCGACTCATCAACCGGAGCCAGATCACGCTCGATGAGTTCGAAACCGAACTCGGATCCTGCCTGCTGAACGAACGGGGCCGCCAGACCTACTCCAAGGCGTTCGAGGAAACCCTCGAGGAGACGGTCGAGCATCCGCGGTTGGATCGGAAGGTGAGCTATCAGTACCTCATGCGCATCGAGGCGTACAAGCTCAAGAAACACCTGCTGACCGGCGAGACCTACGAGCCGTTCAAACGGTGGTGGTGAGATGTACGTCGTCATGGTGTACGACCTCCGGGCCGATCGAACGCACAAGGCGCTGAAACTCGGGCGCCGATACCTCACCCACGTCCAGAACTCGGTCCTCGAGGGAGAGATCTCCAAGGGCGACCTCGAAAAGCTCCGAAACGAGATTGAGGACCTCCTCGAGCCTGGGGAGTCTACGATCGTCTACGAACTCTCCTCGGATGCGGTCCTCGATCGGACCGTTTACGGGGAGGACCCAACTGACGACCAGCGGTTTCTCTGAGCAAGCCTGGTTTCCGTCGACCCCCCGGGTCAGCGCCAGTATTGATGCTCGACGGAAGTTCTTTGTGAGTACCGCCCTATAGAGCGTCTGCAGCCCGCAAATCGGGCATGGTTTCAGACGAACCCTCGTGGGGTTGAAGCCTCTAGATCTAGCTGACGAGCAGATCGGCGAGGCGAGTTTCAGACGAACCCTCGTGGGGTTGAAGCCCGACGGGACGCCCGCTAGAGTGAAACTCATAGGTGGTTTCAGACGAACCCTCGTGGGGTTGAAGCCACCCCTGGGGGTGAAACCGGAACCGTCGATAGAGGGTTTCAGACGAACCCTCGTGGGGTTGAAGCGCCTTCCCTCACGCCAAGGATGTTGCACAAGGGACGGTTTCAGACGAACCCTCGTGGGGTTGAAGCGTTGTGGGACATGATGGATCAGGGAGAGTACCAGGGTTTCAGACGAACCCTCGTGGGGTTGAAGCTGCTCATGGTTAGGTTGGGTTTGGATTATGAAAACGGTTTCAGACGAACCCTCGTGGGGTTGAAGCACCTCGAACATGATCATCCTGAAAAACAAGACGCTGGTTTCAGACGAACCCTCGTGGGGTTGAAGCACCTCAGCGGGGACGTGCGCCGGCTCCATTTCGGTGTGCGCCGGGTTTCAGACGAACCCTCGTGGGGTTGAAGCGCTTGATCGGCCAGCACATCGCGGGGTCGGCGGGCGGTTTCAGACGAACCCTCGTGGGGTTGAAGCTGCGAATCGGCCTGTTGTGAGACTGGAAGTAACGTGTTTCAGACGAACCCTCGTGGGGTTGAAGCTGGCGGACCGTCTCGGGCGTCCGCTCCCAGAGATCGGTTTCAGACGAACCCTCGTGGGGTTGAAGCGCTTCGTGGCGGGTCGTCGGAAGACACGGGGTCGGTTTCAGACGAACCCTCGTGGGGTTGAAGCCCGGCCAGTATCTCGCTGGCGATACACCAGTAGTGGTTTCAGACGAACCCTCGTGGGGTTGAAGCGTCTCGCTCGCGTTAAAACACGTCGGTCCTGTCAACGTTTCAGACGAACCCTCGTGGGGTTGAAGCTCCTCGTCCTCGAGCTCATCGACGATGTCGATCGGAGTTTCAGACGAACCCTCGTGGGGTTGAAGCGAGTACCGCGACGAGGCCTACAGCACTGACGCCGGGTTTCAGACGAACCCTCGTGGGGTTGAAGCGAAACTGGCGGTGCGAACTACAATAGCATCTATATCGTTTCAGACGAACCCTCGTGGGGTTGAAGCCTGTGCTTCGCTCTCGTAGTACGACCGACGAATGACGTTTCAGACGAACCCTCGTGGGGTTGAAGCCAGAAGCAAGAGCATATCGTTAGCTTCTGAGGAACGGTTTCAGACGAACCCTCGTGGGGTTGAAGCCCCATGAGGATCGACATCGGGACGTCAAGATACGTGTTTCAGACGAACCCTCGTGGGGTTGAAGCAGGTTCCGAGTGGTCCACAACCTCCGGCTCTAAGGTGTTTCAGACGAACCCTCGTGGGGTTGAAGCCTGCATTCGGGGCAGGTCACATAGGCCTCGCCCATTGTTTCAGACGAACCCTCGTGGGGTTGAAGCTACTTCCCAACCCTCAAGCCGTGGCTATCTGATTCGTTTCAGACGAACCCTCGTGGGGTTGAAGCCTTCGCTACCAGTAGCGCCTCGATCACGTCGTCTAGTTTCAGACGAACCCTCGTGGGGTTGAAGCGACGACAACGGCGGGATCGGTCACGACTACCTCGGTTTCAGACGAACCCTCGTGGGGTTGAAGCTCCTCTAGTTCGGACACGTCCCACGAGTTTGTGGCACGTTTCAGACGAACCCTCGTGGGGTTGAAGCTGGCGAGCTGCTTACCAGGGCTTAGTCGTCTCCCCAGTTTCAGACGAACCCTCGTGGGGTTGAAGCTGGCGAGCTGCTTACCAGGGCTTAGTCGTCTCCCCAGTTTCAGACGAACCCTCGTGGGGTTGAAGCGGTTGGCGACTACTTCTCGTCTAATGTCCTGCGACAGTTTCAGACGAACCCTCGTGGGGTTGAAGCGGAGTTACGTCATCGTCGTTTCGGCGGATGGTCACGGGTTTCAGACGAACCCTCGTGGGGTTGAAGCCTGGCTTCTGGCGGGGTTGTGACTGGCCCGACATCGGTTTCAGACGAACCCTCGTGGGGTTGAAGCAAAGCAATCGCCTCGAAGGGGAATCATGTGTGGTCGGTTTCAGACGAACCCTCGTGGGGTTGAAGCGCCGACAAGACCGCCCCATCGCTCGGGTTCGTTGTTGTTTCAGACGAACCCTCGTGGGGTTGAAGCGGCCGTGAACTTCCCCACTGGGGCCTGGTCGTTGATCGGCCCTACGTCCTCTAAGACGAGTTCCGAACCCCCGACCTCTTTGAAGATCCAGAAAAAACCTCCGTGAGGATACGTTTCAGACGAACCCTCGTGGGGTTGAAGCGATTATTGCCGGATTACTTACAACCATCTGGCTTATGGTTTCAGACGAACCCTCGTGGGGTTGAAGCTGACACGGGCCATTGGCGGCGTCGTGTCCACAAATCGTTTCAGACGAACCCTCGTGGGGTTGAAGCCGTGCTCGAATTGCGAACAGGAAGCGCCCGATCCGGGTTTCAGACGAACCCTCGTGGGGTTGAAGCCCGATCAAGAGAACGCCCGCACTCGGGAGTCGGGTAGTTTCAGACGAACCCTCGTGGGGTTGAAGCGTCCCGGTATCCGAAGGGGAGTTAGAACACTTTGCGTTTCAGACGAACCCTCGTGGGGTTGAAGCGCCGCGAGGCGACAGACCACGTCCCAGGCGTCCTCGGTTTCAGACGAACCCTCGTGGGGTTGAAGCCCGTTGCGCGGCCAGGATCATCCCCCTCCAGGTGAGGGTTTCAGACGAACCCTCGTGGGGTTGAAGCCACTACGATACCGCCTAATCCATGACTCAGAAAGTGTTTCAGACGAACCCTCGTGGGGTTGAAGCCTCCGCGAAGGGGCTGATACAACCTTGACTGGCAACGGTTTCAGACGAACCCTCGTGGGGTTGAAGCTTCGGGAAGTCGGACTGTGATTTGCTCCATGTCGCCGTTTCAGACGAACCCTCGTGGGGTTGAAGCAAAATCGGCTCCTTTGTCCGAATCCACATCATCTAGTTTCAGACGAACCCTCGTGGGGTTGAAGCTTGATGATGCGGAGTCCGTGGACGGACGTCGCAGAGTTTCAGACGAACCCTCGTGGGGTTGAAGCTGGAGCTTGAGCTTTGTGCCGACCGTGACGGCCTCGCGTTTCAGACGAACCCTCGTGGGGTTGAAGCGCGACAATCGTGATCTCCCCCGAGTCCATATCAGCCGTTTCAGACGAACCCTCGTGGGGTTGAAGCGGCCACGAACGGACGTCGGCGACTAAGTGGATGTCGAGTTTCAGACGAACCCTCGTGGGGTTGAAGCAGATGAAGCGATTCCAGGGCAGAAAGGCTGAAATCGTTTCAGACGAACCCTCGTGGGGTTGAAGCTGGAGTCGGGGCGTCTCGCTGACCTCCCGGCGCGACGTTTCAGACGAACCCTCGTGGGGTTGAAGCGATGGACACCGTCTCGCTGTGGGACGGCTGGCTCCCGTTTCAGACGAACCCTCGTGGGGTTGAAGCGACCATCATCACGCCAAGGGGATCGTCCTCAACACGTTTCAGACGAACCCTCGTGGGGTTGAAGCGAGGAGTTTGACCCGGCCACGGTACTCTTGAATCCGGTTTCAGACGAACCCTCGTGGGGTTGAAGCGACGTATCTGACTGCTCCAGAATCAGGCGGGTCCGGGTTTCAGACGAACCCTCGTGGGGTTGAAGCATCCAGATCTCCGCGGAGAGCAACCCGGAGGAGTTCGCCGAGTTTCAGACGAACCCTCGTGGGGTTGAAGCTCAACGGCAAACACACACCCAGCGTGAGTCACATCAAGTTTCAGACGAACCCTCGTGGGGTTGAAGCGGTCGTCATGGGTTGGGTATGGATTTGCGCTTGGGAGTTTCAGACGAACCCTCGTGGGGTTGAAGCGAGCGCCTGCCTTAGTGGCCCGACTCCACGCGCAGGGTTTCAGACGAACCCTCGTGGGGTTGAAGCTCGCAGGAATCAGGGTGCCAGCTAGCCTCGCCGGCCGTTTCAGACGAACCCTCGTGGGGTTGAAGCCCGGATTCGGTGTCCCCGAGGACGAACAGCAGATTGTTTCAGACGAACCCTCGTGGGGTTGAAGCCGACCGCGACGCCCACCACGACGGTCAGGCCAACCTGTTTCAGACGAACCCTCGTGGGGTTGAAGCGTCTTGCCCAGTTCGTTCCTGAGTTCGTCGCGGCGGGTTTCAGACGAACCCTCGTGGGGTTGAAGCTGATGGATACCGACCCCACCGGGAGACGTCATACAGTTTCAGACGAACCCTCGTGGGGTTGAAGCGCTAATCACATTTACAATCCAGGGGGGAGCAACCGGTTTCAGACGAACCCTCGTGGGGTTGAAGCATCATCGGACTCAACAAGGTCCTCGTCGATATCGGCGTTTCAGACGAACCCTCGTGGGGTTGAAGCCTCTCGAACCCGGGAGAGGAACTCGGTGATCGCCTCGTTTCAGACGAACCCTCGTGGGGTTGAAGCTGATCACCGTTCTGGGCCATCCAGTTCCTAAGTGTTGTTTCAGACGAACCCTCGTGGGGTTGAAGCATCCCCTCGCCGCTGGGCCGATTCCAGCCAGGGACCGTTTCAGACGAACCCTCGTGGGGTTGAAGCTCGACGTAGAACTCGAGCTCGGTGATCAGGTCGGGGAGTTTCAGACGAACCCTCGTGGGGTTGAAGCCTCCGAGCGACCGCCGAGGAGTGCGTGCTCATCGAGTTTCAGACGAACCCTCGTGGGGTTGAAGCGGGGCTAATCAAATTACGTATGACGCTCGCCCTTGTTTCAGACGAACCCTCGTGGGGTTGAAGCCGGGAACGCCCCGGACTTGGACGGTGTTGAACTCCTGTTTCAGACGAACCCTCGTGGGGTTGAAGCCTCCTTCGACGTGTCCGTGACCTTCCAGACAGCTCCGTTTCAGACGAACCCTCGTGGGGTTGAAGCTTCATGCTCCCACTGCCCCCCGACTCACGCCGGGTTTCAGACGAACCCTCGTGGGGTTGAAGCTATCTGGTGGATGATCTGATCGATACCGGGAAGAACGTTTCAGACGAACCCTCGTGGGGTTGAAGCCTGATGGGGCTCGTGGTCGAAAAACAGGCGTATGACGTTTCAGACGAACCCTCGTGGGGTTGAAGCCGGTGTCGATTCCG
This sequence comes from Saliphagus sp. LR7, assembly GCF_003344565.1. NCBI lineage: Archaea > Methanobacteriati > Methanobacteriota > Halobacteria > Halobacteriales > Natrialbaceae > Saliphagus > Saliphagus sp. LR7. The sequence goes on from NZ_QPND01000012.1 coordinate 108,501, forward strand.
ACGGCGACGACGAACTAACTAGTTTCAGACGAACCCTCGTGGGGTTGAAGCTACCGCTTTGTCGTTGAACGCTACGAAGCGTTCCCCGCGTTTCAGACGAACCCTCGTGGGGTTGAAGCGTCCCCGACGAAGCGTGGGCCGAAAGCGCGCCCGAGTGTTTCAGACGAACCCTCGTGGGGTTGAAGCGGCATCCTAGAGTACCTCCTCGATGGCCGGAATGTGGTTTCAGACGAACCCTCGTGGGGTTGAAGCGCACGTCGTGGTTGTTGACCCAGGACTTGATCTCGTGTTTCAGACGAACCCTCGTGGGGTTGAAGCTCCATCAATTTCCACAAACTCAGAGCAAGCTCGCTTGTTTCAGACGAACCCTCGTGGGGTTGAAGCCTTCCAGACGTATCCGACGATGTTTTCGAGAACGAGTTTCAGACGAACCCTCGTGGGGTTGAAGCTACCAACCGGTCTATGAGATAATCCCGCTCGGGAGTAGTTTCAGACGAACCCTCGTGGGGTTGAAGCCACCCGGGCTTCGACCGGCCGTAGCTCAACCGGTTTCAGACGAACCCTCGTGGGGTTGAAGCCTCTAGTATCTTAGCGTATGACCCGAACCCGTGTGGTTTCAGACGAACCCTCGTGGGGTTGAAGCGAGCCTATCGGCCACGGCGAGTACGAGCGCATCGAGTTTCAGACGAACCCTCGTGGGGTTGAAGCGTAGGTGGTGGCGTTGACACGGAAGGCATCCCTATCGTTTCAGACGAACCCTCGTGGGGTTGAAGCCTGAGCGTCGAGCAAGCCGATCGAGACGTCGACTCGTTTCAGACGAACCCTCGTGGGGTTGAAGCGAGTGGACCGGCGGGAGGTGGGCGGCCTTCCCCGAGGTTTCAGACGAACCCTCGTGGGGTTGAAGCCATAAACCCGGACACGAACGAACAACCGATTACGTAGTTTCAGACGAACCCTCGTGGGGTTGAAGCTCTTTTTGCGCCTTGTGCAACATCGTCCTTTGTGTGTTTCAGACGAACCCTCGTGGGGTTGAAGCGTTGATGTACCCGGCGAGTTCTTCGACGGTCTTGTTTCAGACGAACCCTCGTGGGGTTGAAGCAGAGGTCTGCTATGACGACGACCTCCTAGAACACGTTTCAGACGAACCCTCGTGGGGTTGAAGCACCTCATCCCGGTGGCGCTCGGGGAGGTCTCGCTCGTTTCAGACGAACCCTCGTGGGGTTGAAGCTCGAAGGCGGCGCCCGTCTCGGGGTTGTTGGTCGCGTTTCAGACGAACCCTCGTGGGGTTGAAGCGAGGATACCGGATCGGTAGATCTCCCTCCGGTATCGTTTCAGACGAACCCTCGTGGGGTTGAAGCGACCCGAGCGCGGCCTAACGGGGTAGCCTGACATGGTTTCAGACGAACCCTCGTGGGGTTGAAGCCAGCAGGGCTGACCGCCCTCTTCTGACCCCGATCCTGGTTTCAGACGAACCCTCGTGGGGTTGAAGCATTGTGGACTGGTTTTTGCCGGCCCGATTGGCCCACGTTTCAGACGAACCCTCGTGGGGTTGAAGCGAAGTCGAAGCCCGCATAACTTGGGTTAACCTTAGTTTCAGACGAACCCTCGTGGGGTTGAAGCAAGGTAGACGAACTGGACGATCGGGAGCCCGAGCTGTTTCAGACGAACCCTCGTGGGGTTGAAGCACATCCAAGGGACGACCGACAGCACCCAGGGCGACGTTTCAGACGAACCCTCGTGGGGTTGAAGCGGATTGCGGCGGAGAACAACCCCGAGGAGTTCGCCGGTTTCAGACGAACCCTCGTGGGGTTGAAGCTCGGCCGCGACGATCCGGAGCCCGACCTCGAGTCAAGTTTCAGACGAACCCTCGTGGGGTTGAAGCAGCCGGGCGTTGTGACCGCCCGGCTCAGTCTATCCCCGTTTCAGACGAACCCTCGTGGGGTTGAAGCCTTCGAGGTTCTGCCCGATTGCCTCTTGTGGGTCCGGGTTTCAGACGAACCCTCATAGCTAACTCACCTGCTGCATTATCTTAGATGAGCAGCGTCAGGACATCCCTCTCGGGCTACCTGTCGCTATCCACTCACCAAGGCCCATCGCGTCGCTCATCAACTCCTCTTTCGAGAGTTCAATCCCACGATGCTCGTTTTCGAGTTGGTCCGTCACCCACCGAACCTCACCGTCGGTTTCCTCGGCAGAGATCCGATAGTAGATGTCCGCACCCCACCGCCTTCGATCGTAGGATTATCAGCCCCCGCGACTAGCGGGCCGTCTTCGATGTCGACAGCGCGGGCCAGTTTAGTAGCGTCCCCGACACCGATCTGCGTAAGACCGTAGAGGTCACCACTCGGGATCTCGCCTCCGGTCAGGTTGACGGCGACTGCAATCCACCGAAAGCCCTCGGGATTCGGATGCTCGACAACGCCGTCGGGAACCTCGTCGGCTCCCTGAGGATCGGAACTTCCGTACTCGAGAGCTCTGATCGGCCGATGACTATCAGAAAGAGACGCTCTCCGGAGTAAGGGGTATTGACTCAGGAGAAGAGATCTCATGGATGCAGTCCTGTTCGTTTCTAATAGTCATTGGCCGATGAGTAGAGAACACAGACAACTGAGATGGTCACTTCTGATGGGAGTCTACAGTGAACAATGTTAACTATCAACAAGATTTATAGGAGGTATTCAGCGTTAGTGAGAACTATGAGCACTCTTGGCAATATGCCGCAAACGGATGCTACCTGTACCGACTGTGGGACTGTCCGCCGCGTCCGGATTTGGCCGGATGACGAGCTGCGCGCGGTCGGAAATGGTGGGGAGTGTGGGTGTGGGAGTCGCTCGTTTGAGTGACCTGCCCGAACCATTCGAAGAGGGTGGAGCAAGCTCGAGCGAGAGTAGAGTGTTTACACTCTCGATTAGGGGTGGAGCGCCACGTTGATCCACTCCATAATCTGTGAGGGTCTGCGATAGCCATCAATACTCGCTAAGCCTTGTGCAACAAACCCTCAGAGTAGTGGCCTCGGTGTTGCACAAGGCTACCCAAATCGAATTCCGCTAGGGGAGTCCTCTCTCAATACAGCGGAAACGTGGTGTCTTGAGGACGGGTTCGGAATACTCGCCCGACAGGTCAAACCACGCAAGAAGAACTTTCACTCTCCGATTAAGATCTCATCCGTATGGCCGACGACCGTCGGATGACGACGGATCGCTTCTTCGGGGGCGTTGCAAAGCGACTCGAGAACCTCCAGTCCATGCTCGCATTCGTCACTAAGACGAACCCCGACGACTCTGCACTCCGAAACTGGCTCATATCCAATACAGCAGCAGAGAGCGACTCAACCATCTCAACGTACGTCGGCTTCCAGCGCTCGATTGGTCTCCTCACCATCCAAGACGCCCAGTACCACCCAACAGCTCGTGGCGCAGCGTTTGCAGAGACCGGTGATCCGGAACTCGTCTTTGAAGCGCTTCTCGACAACGTCGCCGGCTTCGAAACGATTCTCGAGACACTCGACGCCCAACCAACTACGGCGACAGAACTCCAAACAGCCCTTCGGGAGGCGTACCCCGAGTATCAACTCCCGGAGGAAGTGGTCGGCAGACATCTCGAATGGCTCCGTGCACTCGATGCGATCGAAGAGGACCAACCGAGTGACCACTACGAACTGACGGCGTTCGGAACCCAACTCCTCCGCGAAACGATCGACCAGACACCGACCCTCGACGATTTCGAGATCGGCAGCACATACGACCGTGTCGACCTGCACGACACGTACGGTGGGGCACGATATCGTGGGATTGCCCCCTCCGCCGAGCATCCCTACCTCTTTCTGTTCACAGGCGACTCCGGGACGGAGCACGGGTACAAGGACGAATTTCGTGGGGATACGTTCATCTACACCGGCGAGGGCAGGACAGGCGATATGGAGATGATGGGTGGGAACAAGGCCATCCGTGACCACCAGGAGGACGGCCGTGAGCTCCACCTCTTCGTTTCACCTCCTTCGGCAATAGAGCCGCGACCACGCTCGAATTCTAGCGTCTAAACAAGGCCTAGAGAATGTATACCGCTTAATGTCACCTATAGACAAGGCATATATCGCCGAGTGTGCTTTTTCGGCTGCTCGCCTCAGTGTGCTGGATAGATTGCTAATGGGAAGCGGTGGGGAGAACGACCCATATTCACGGGTCAACCGGGCCAGAGTGCCGAGGGGCATCCTCACAGATATTCACGTGGCGAAAATCTTCACTAGTTAACTACACTTTCTCTGGGCCTGATGGTCACAGTACTAGGAGGCGACCCATGCAAACGCCCCGACCAATCAGCGGGATAGTAGCGGCCATACCGACCGTGATAACCCCTGATATCGAGTTGATGCGTGGTAATCCGATCCGCCTCTTAGTGACAGGTGAACAATATGAAGCAAGATAAACGAGACGTACCAGCCAAAGTTGACACACCGGACGCCGTCGCCCGGCAGCAGATGGACTTCGGCGACACAAGCGGGTACGGAGAGCTCAGTGGCGAATACTTCACGCTCGGTGCCGGGACGGACCTCACACCGCTCTTGGAGGGGCTGGAGAACGACCTCTGTCAGTGCCCACATTGGGGCTACGTTCTGGAGGGCGCGCTCACCGCCAGCTATTCGGACGGAAGCGAAGAGGTAACGGAAACTGGCGAGCTCTTCTACTGGCCGCCGGGCCACACAGTCCGAGCGAACGACGATGTCGAGTTCGTCATGTTCAGTCCACAGGACGAGCACGCCGCAGTCCTCGACCACGTGCTGGCAAAGCTGAGCGAGACTGCATGATGGGACGAACAACTGCGGCGTCGCCGGATCAAGACCTCGTGGCGGAGGTTGCGTGCCCCCACTGTGAGCAACCGGTTGAGGTTTCGGTGCCGGATCGGGAGACCGAACCGACAGTGAGCCCATACGTCGCCGCCTTCGGAGATCATAACATCGTCCACTGTCCATCGGAGCACAAGTTCTGGGTCTATTACTGCTGAGAGCAGGTCTCTCATCTCCTACCGCTATTTGTGGGGCGAAGGATTTTGTAGTGCGTATGCAAACACCTACCATGGATTCCGCGATTCAGGCCATCGAGTTTCTGTCGCGGTCAGAACACCGCGTCGCGACACTAGAGGCTCTCTCCGAACAGCGCCACGACCGGCGCGATCTGCGGGCGGTGACGGGCGCATCAGACCCGACAATCGGGCGTGTCGTCCGAGACTTCGAGGACCGGTCGTGGATTGCGCGCGACGGTCCATACTACGAACTCACGCCGTTGGGTGAGTTCGTGACTGATCGGTTCTTCGAACTGCGTGAGGGGATGAGAACAAGTGAAACACTTCGCGAGGTCTGGCAATGGCTCCCACGGGAAATGGAGGGATTCGCAGTCGAATACTTCGAGGACACCGTCGTGGCGTATCCCGGCCCGAGCTACCCATACACGCCCGTCGAGCGGGTCACTCACCTCCTCGAATCGACCGAATCCATTCGGGGGCTCGGAACGACGATCTACAAGTCAGGCAACCTTGACGTGTTTTGCCGACGTGTGATCGAGGGAATGGAGATGGAGTACATTTACTCGCTTCCGATTCTCCAGGCAATTATCGACTGGAATCCCGAGCTGACCGCCCAAGCATTCGAGTGTGACAACTGCACCATCTTCCTTCATGATGACCTTCCTGACGACTCTCGGTGCGGACTCAACATCATGGACGACTGTATCGGTATCTGTGGTCACGATCCCGAAACTGTCCAGCTGGAAGCCGTGATGGACACGGCCTCTCCCGAGGCTCGCGAATGGGCAGAGACTGTCTATGAACAGTGTCGGGAGGAGGCACGGCCGTTCGAGGCCAAGGAACTGGATATCACTGGATTACAATCACGGGGAAATCCGCTCCGGGTCGAGCCACGGTAGTTATTGAACGGGCGCGCGTTCGCGAACCGGTATGCGAGGCGGATGCGACGACGGGATCGGATAGGATTCGTAGTGATTAGCTCGATCCCCGGCTAAACGTACGCACTTTGTCGACGAACCGGTCTGGTGCAGTGTGCATCGCCATGTGCTGTTCACCCTCGAAGCTAGTGGTCCGGCCGTTCGGGAGCGCGTCGTTGACCGTGACCGTCGCGTCTTTGTAGAGCTGGGGACTCTCGGTGCCGGTCAGCAGCAAGGTCGGCGTGGTTACGTCTGCGAACCGGCCGGCCTCGAACTCGTACTCGCTGATCGCTTGCAGCTCACGGGGAAGTGCATGGGCCGCATCGACCATATCCTGCCAGATCGGCGACGAGCGAAGGTCGTCGATTTCCTCTGGCGTGATACCCGCGACGTCACGCTGGAACAAGACGATCGCCTGCTCGTTCTCACCGTCGGCCAGCAGCCTCTCCATTTCAACGACCGCGTCTTCAACGTCGAGCTCGTGGTCGTCGGCCTGAATCGGTGGTTCGTATAGGATGAGGGCGTGGAGATTGTCGGTTCTCAGGGCCGCCTCCAGCGAATAGAGGGCTCCACCGGAATGGCCGAGCAGCGTCACTGGTTCGTCGATCGAATCGACGACTGCTGCCACGTCTTCGGCCTCCCGTTCCAGTTCGTACTCGGTGGCATCGCCGCTCTCGCCGCGACCACGACGCTCGATTGTGTAGACCGTGTGGTGCTCCGCGAGCGCGGGACGGACGCTCCCGTCGTCCCAGAATTCGTGAACATCGCTATTCCCGTAGACGAGTACGAGCGGTGGCCCGTTTCCCGTCCGTTCGAACGCAATCTCGGTTCCATCGGCTGACGTGACTGTGTCCATTTCGTTTCCCCCGACGGGTGGTGTTGGTTCGTTCATGGTTGTCCACCTGCTCCGCATGTGAAGCAACGGGGGGCGTGATAATGACACTGTTTAGTGAAATATTGCACGGCGTGCAAACGAACCGCGCTGGCCGGTGGGTCTTCTTATGGGACCGTAAACTGCTCAGGGACCGGAGTGTCCAACGCGGCTTGGTCGATCGGCCGTGCCTCCCGGCGGTATCGCTCGAAGATGGACTGCGCCCATTCCCGGGCCTCGGGTGCGTCGGTATCGATCCACGCACGCAGTGCTCTGGTCTCGGCGTCGTGACAGCAGATGCCGACGCGGTCGTCGAAGATGTCGATCCCACACCGCGTCCTATCGGGGAGGGCGTCGTGGACGAGGACGGTGCAGTGGTCTCGGGCGGCCGCCTCCTCGAACAGGTCGGAATTCCAGCCGACGGTCGCCGCCAGGACCGCCGGTGAGTACACGTACTCGACGTCCATGCCATCGAGGGCGGCCCGACAGAACGCCTCGTTGGCGACCGCTTTGAACATCGTCGCCCCGAGGCCCCACATCGCGTCGCTCTCCTCGACTAACTGAACCACTCGTTCGACGGGTTCGTACGGGTAGCCCGGGCCCGGATAGGCGACGACGGCATCAGCGAACAGGTCCACGGAAAATCCCTCCATCTCTCGTGGAAGCCACCGCCAGACGTCACGGAGCCGCCCCTCGGTTTCCATCGCGCCGCGGAGGTCCGCGAACCGTTCGGCGACGAACGCACCGAGCGGCGTGAGTTCGTACGTCGGGCCACTCCGTTCGAGCCACCGCCTCTCCTCGAAGTCGCCGAGGACGCGTCCGATGGTCGACGCGTGGGCACCAGTCATAGACTGCAGGTCGGCCCGGTCCCAGCCGCTCTCGGCAAGTATGTCGAGTACCTCGACTCGGTGTTTCGAGCTTGCAATGAACTCGATTTCTTCGATTGGCGGGTCCATGAGACTGCTACGCACAGCCACGATATTACCTCTTGTGGAGGTATCAATCGACTCGATTTGAAACGTCCTCAAATGTGGCTCGTGAAAAATTCAACAACCGAGTCCACGGCGGCTCTCACACTGTGCGCGTCGCCCAGACTTTGCAGGATTCCCACGGCGAGTGTCTATACGAGCGTTTCCCCTATCGATACTCGTAGGGAAGAACCGTGGCAACGGACCCACATCACAACCACGGTATCGACGGCCCGGGGTACGCAACACCCCAGGCCACTATCGAAGAATCGACCCCCGAAGCAATCGCGTACGTCACCGGTATCTACACTGGGAGCGACATCGACGCGTCGGACTGCATCGGCGTGGTCGACGTCGACCCCGATTCGACTACCTACCAGGAGATCGTCGAACGCGTACCGATGCCGACCCGCGGCGACGAACTCAATCACTTCGGCTAGAATGCCTGTTCCTCGTCGTGTCACATGGAGGGATTGGAGCGCCTCGAAGCACTCGCAGTCGAACTCGAGGAGATAGCAACCGAGTACTCCGACAAGCGACGGGATCATTTCCTCGACGCGAAAGCGGACGCCGAGTTCTTCCTTCAATCGGGTTTCGGCCGACTCCTCGAAGGGTTTCAGAAGGAGTTCGGGGACTCGATCAACAGATGATCTCGAACGTCTCAATGGTGTACTCTTGTGAGTAGTCCAGATTGACGTGATCACACCAAGTAGCTCCTCTGGGACGCCCACGAGCCTTGTGCAACATTTTCTTGAGGTTTTCAGCCGCTAATGAGACACGTACGACTGACCGACTATCTACACTGGAGTTTCAATCTGTGTCGGAACGGTGCTCATCTCTTTCTCAATGAAAACCTCAACGATTGTTGCACAAGGTAGCCAAAGTCATCTGCGGCCGAGAGTCGGTCCGGTTCCGTTTGTAGTGGCTCGAGACGGATCACAATCACCGAAGGTCCATCTTGGACTCATTGCAGTTATCGTCCTCGGCCGCTGGGTTCTTGTTTAGCAGAATATTGGCGCTACCAACCGTCGTCCATCAACGGATATACTCTTTCAGCGGATGGATCATCAAATTAGCTTGGTACTGATCGAGGAGTTCCCGAACAACCAACCGATCTCGAGGATCGATACCAAGTACGTGGAGGGCCAGCACATAGGTAACCAGTCCACCGATACTTCCAATGACGACAGCGAAACGGCCAGACACACTCATTCGAACCCCCACCATCACGAGTAGTGTAATACCTCCAGCCGCAATTGGGGTGAGGAACGTCCGGTCGAACGGCCAGAGCCCCTCGAATCGTCGTAATAGGAGTACCTGAATCCCGTTCTGGACGGAAATCGCCAGCGACGTCCCGAGAGCGGCACCGACGAGTCCGAACTGCACGATGAATAGGTACGTCAATACGACGTTGAGCACGGCGAGAAACCAGTCAAGTATCATCCGAGCATATTGATGGTCAGTCATCATCATGAGCCATCCGGTCGCACCGACGGCGCTGCCGACGAACACGCCGCCGAGATAAACGACCAACGGGATATACCCCTGCGTATACGTCGGCCCAAAGAGGGTGAGAAACTCTTCTCCATACACGAGAAAGACGGCGAGAATGGGGATGAGCGTCGTGATAATTAACCGTGTCACGGACGTGTAGATCGAATTGAGTAACTCGATTCGGTCGTTTGCGTACAGATCCGAAGCCACTGGAGGCAACAACTGGTTGAACGACCGGAGTGGTATCCACGCGATAGCAATTAACACGAGGAGGGCGTTGTATATGCCTGCTGCAACCGTCGTCAGTAGGGCTCCGACGAGCAGTACGTCGATCCGGCTTTGAAAGATCTTTCCGAGGCTGCTCATCGCCACGGGAGCCGCATACTTGTAGAACTGCCGAGCCTCGTTTCGAGCTCCACGCATGGATGGCATGATTCCTGTCGAGCGAATCGTGAGCGGAACAGCGAGAACAGCCAAGATTCCTATGCCAAGCACGATCGCCCCGGCGACACCGACGACCGAGTATCCCAGGGAAAGAGCCGCGCTCGCACAGATCAGTCGAACCCCTGGCCGAAGCAGTTTGTTGAATATCACCTCTCCACGGGCAGAGCCGACTGCACGAAAGGTTCCAGAGACAACCATGATGACGCCGAGGACTCCCACGAGGATGCCAAACCAACGTATCGTTGATACAAACGATGGGTGATCGACAGTGAGCTCGTTGATTCGTGCCGCCGATATCCAGATGCTCACTGCCAATCCGAAACCGAAGAGGATTGTAGTGGCGTACGCTAACCCAACAACACCTGACTGGCGTTGGGGAGCGTCTTTGTACCCGGGAACGTACCGTTGCAGTGAGGGCACGCTTCCGAACGTCACAATTCGGGAGAGAAGCTGTGCAATCCTCCACGCCATCGCGTACACGCCATAGGCTGTGGGTCCGAGGCCTCGTGCCAGGATAATTTCGAGACCGGTTGTCAGTGCTCGCTGTCCTGAGATCCCCCCTGATGTAATGACAGCGCCACGAGCAATCGTCAAGAGCGCTTCTCGTTCGTCGTCAGGAACTTCCTCTCGATCGTTTCCTCCCACTCTTTCAGTTCCTATGAATCCGGGAGTAAAAGTCGATCGTTCGCAGGCTAAACGAGGCCGACCTTGCGGTACGGTCGCTCTCTAACCCCGTTCATCTCCTGAGCGTACCAGTTCCAACTCGCTCGCTCTTTGGAGATATCGGCTCTTCGGGCTCGGTAAACGCTCGCCAGCCGCGCTCCTGTGTGGCGTCGAACAGTCGCCGGACTGTGATGGCTCGTCGCGCCACGCTCGACGTCGGTCGTGCCTCGGCAAGCACCTCTGCGAGGTTGTCGAAGGAAATCTCCCAACCCATTCCAGCGCCACTGCCGAAATCGCTCTTTGGGAGTTGCTCGTGGGTGAGGACTACTTCTGTGCCGTTTTCGACGTCGGTGAACTCGGCGGTGACGAGGCTGTCGACTTCTGCTTCCGGGAAGTTAACCCACCGATCCGTGTAGACAATCCGTTCGTTCTCGACGACTTCCTCGAACGCGCCGTCACTACCGAACCAGTCGTCGTCCGCGTGAAAGCGAATCGAACGCTCGCCGTCGGGCTCGGGCGGGAGGGCCTGGATCTCGACCATAACGTCGCCCGGTGAAGGAGCGAACTACTCTTCCAGTTCCTCGGGCTCGGTAAATGCGCGGAATACGCGCTCGCGTGGTGCATCGAATGTCCGGCGAATCGGCAGGCTCGTCTCGCTCGTTTCTAGATCATTCATTCGTCTTCCTCCACCAGCTCCGCGAGGTTTCCGAGTGAGTCGGTCCAGCCCTCGTTGGCATCGCTTGGAGAGGTTGCCTCCGGGATGCCCTCCTGGCGGACGGTGAGCCCGGTTCCATCTGGCACCTCATCGAAGAGGACCGTCACGGTCATCTCGCCTGCCATGCTCGGGTCGTCGGTTTCGAACGATTCGGTGTAGACGATGCGTTCACCGGGAACCAGCTCCGAGTAGGTGCCCCCGAAGGAGTGACCGTACTCCGCGAACTCCTCAGTCTCTCCCGTGAACGTGGCGCGGAACGTCCCGCCCTCCTCGGGCTCTAAGTGATGAACCTCGGCCGAGAAGCCAGTCGGTGGCAACCACTGGGCGAGTTCGTCGGGATCGAGGAAGGCCTCGTAGACGCGTTCGGGTGGCGCCTCGATGACTCGGCTCGCGGTCATGCTACGCTCTCCGGTCTCGGTGGAATCTGCGCTTGATTCCTGAAGGAGCCCCGCCAGCGATTCGAGGATGCTCGCCCAGCCTTCGGCGGCACCGTCGGGCACCGCTCCCGGGAACTCCTGGGTGACGACGACTTCCGTCCCCTGCTGGCCATCACGGAGCTCGTAGATGACACGAAGCTCTCCTGCGTCGATTTCCTCGCCTGTCACGAGGCGTTCGTACTCGACCACCTCGATATAGGTGCCCTCATTATCGATGTGGTTCTCCCCGTCGATCCAGGTAATGGACATGTCGCCACCGGATTCGACTTCGTTGGCACGAACTTCCGCCGTCATGCCATCGGGCACGAACCACTGCTCGAGTTCGTCGGAGTCGGTGAACGCCTTCCACACGCGTTCGCGCGACGCGTCAAACGTCCGCTGGAGTGTGAGCGTCGTGTCGGTCGTTTCGATCCCGGTCTTGTCGGTCGTCTCGGATGTCATTGGTCTTCAGTCTCCAGATGGTCGGCCAACGCGTCGAAGCGGTCCTCCCAGAGCACGCGGTAGCGGGTCAGCCACCCGAACGCATCACTCAGTGGGGCGGCGTCGAGGTGACACCGTCGAACCCGGCCGTCCTCTTCGACGTTGAGTAGTCCCGCGTCCTCTAGCACGCGCAGGTGCTTTGAAACCGCTGCCAGTGACACGTCGTGGGGTTCAGCCAGCTCACTGACGCTCTCTGGCCCGTTAGCGAGCTGTTCGAGGATTTCTCGACGGATCGGGTGGCCCAGCGCCTTGAAGACTGCGTCGAGATCCAGGTCATCTGGCTGTTGTTCAACCATCCGGTTAAGCATACTTCGCTCAGAGTATTAAACCTATAGGTTGAATGTGTTTGACAGTCATTGGTGAGGGTGTATTCGAGGGAAACGCCCACAAGGAACCGCAACGGTCTCTGACTGTCTACTACAATAACACACCTTCGCTCCAATGGTAATCGACTGACTGGTTCCCAGGCTCACGATCGAACTGATTCGGTATCTCTCAATAGGTCTCGACGTCGAGCCCGTCCACACGACGGAACTCGTCGACGTTGCGCGTGAGAACGCCCTCGTCTCGCTCGAGGGCCGTCGCGGCGATCAACACATCGACGACACCGATCGGTTCGCCGCGGTCGTAGAGCTCGCGCTGGATCGCCGCCGCGCGGTGTGCGACGTCGCGGGTGAGCGGGACTACGTCGATCCTGTTAACGACGTTCTCGAATCGATCACGGTGTTGTGCGGCCACCCCTCGAAGCCCGACCTCCACCTCGAACACGGTAAGCGCCGAGAACGCGATGGGGGTCCCAGTGTCGATGAGCTCTTCGAGCGTATCGGTCGCGGCGGGGTCGTCTCGAGCGAGCGTATTAATCAGCGTGGAATCGAGAATCATCCCGCCCTACGCCTCGCGTCCCGAGACGTCGTCCCCAAGAATCTCGTCGTCGAACTGATCGCGAACCTCGCGAGTACGCTCCTCGAACGCGTCGGCCTCCTCCTCGTCGAACAGTCCGACAAGCTCCCGAAGCGGCTCGGCGGTCGTGGGGTCGTCCGTGGGCCACCAAACGACGACGGCGCCACGCACGTTGTGACGCTCGACCTCGCCGGCCTCGGCGAGCTCCGTGAGCTTCAGTCGGGCGGCCTCGCGACTACATTCGAGAGCATCCGCGACGTCACCGGTGGCCATGATCGGCTCGTCGGCGTCGGCGAGTGCCTCGAGAACGCGCTCGCGCGTGACCGTCTCGACGTATCGGCCCTCCTGGTTCCGCTTTCGGTCTCCCTGGCTCATGGTTACACGTACACCAGCCCGGGACATAAGCCTATTGGCGCATAACCAATGGGGGAAGCTTTAAGCCCTATGGGCGTGTACCAATAGGTAGAGACAGACCCCTTCCCTGGGGCATTCTGATCGGAGGAATGCCCGGGTGCTAGGACACCCGAGCGGGGCTGTCTCAGTGATCCAACAGCCATGACGACCAACGCACTCGCAGAACTTGACGTTGACGCACCGACCGCCAAACGCGCCCAGTACGAAGCCTTCGAGTTCGATCTCGAAGCGCCCGGCCTCCTCAGGTGACCAACGGGAGCTACGGCGACGACGAAAAGCGCGACCACACCTACCGGGTGAACATCGAGAACGGCGTGCCCGTCGCGTGTGAGTGTCCCTCCGACACCTACCAGGATGGCGCCTGTAAGCATCGCGTGGCCGTCGCGATCCGCGAGCCAGTACTCGAGGCAGCGACCGCGGATGACTCCCAGGATCGGGTCGCCACCGACGGCGGGGGGCTCGTCGTCGCCGGCGACGGAGGAGCGGTCCTCGAGTCCGACGACGTCGACGAGACGACTACCGAAACCGAGGACTGTGCGTGTTCGACGCTTCCCGGCGACTATTCCTGTGCCGCGTGCTATATCGACGGAGACGCCGAGTGGCCCGACGAGGAGGGCGACACCCACAAGAGCCACTAATCGGCGTTCGGCGAGCGAATCCTCTCTTCGGACGTCTCCCTGTCGAGTGAGAACGGAAGCAAACCGGATCGAACGTGCCTCGTATCTTCACCTTGTCACCAGAGATACTTAAAGGCGGAACGGGTGGGTGGTTCGACAACGTCATCACCTTGTGCAACAGTCGGCCGCCCACTCGGAAAGATGTTGCACAAGGTGGTGCGACTCCAGTGTCCGCACTAGCGACCTCGATTACCCCATACAGCGGAAACACGGTGTCCTATACACGCCTGTAGCCCCTCGATATGAAGATCGGCCCGCAGGTCGCCCGGCGAAACGCCGGCAACCTGCGGAGCCTCGCGGCTGATCGCGGGTACGACGCGAGAGCGTTCCGCGACGAACTTCGTGAACACGGCGTCCGACCCCTCATCAAACACCACATCATGAACCCACTCGATCACGCCCACAACGCCCGCATGGACAGTGATCGGTACCACCAGCGCTCCATGTCAGAAACCGTCTTCTCGTCGATCAAGCGCACGCTCGGCGCTGCCGTGAGTGCGCGAAGTTGGTGGCTTGAGTTCCGTGAAATGCTGCTCAAAGCTACCGTCTACAACCTCCGTCGTACCGTCCGATACCCATGAAATCCGCCGCTGTGTACCGGAACTACAGAGCCAAAATTTCGGAGTCGTCATCGATTTTCCGGAACCATTCAGATGAGACAATGGTGATTCGTCTCCCTCTGTCGCCGCCTACGAGACAAATTCCTTGATAATCTTACTTTCAGCTCGATGTAGGACACCACTAACCGCCGATTGATTGACATCCATTGTTTCTGCAAGTCCGACGAGCGTACAGCCTCGAGGGCTATCGTAGTACCCTCGTTCAACCGCTTTAGTGATGACCTCCCGCTGGCGCTCAGTCAGAAGTCCGTTCGAGTCGTACGATTGGGTCAACGATAGTATCTCGTACGGGATGTCAGCCGCCGCTAACTCGGTCGTTAACTCCGATAACTGTTCCTGTGAGGTTGTTTGTTCGCCGGATGCCCACCCGTCTCGGATGCTGATCGGAAATCGCGGAAGGATCCCCTTCGAACGCCTCGCCTCATACGTTGACGGCATCGGAAATTCTAATTGGACCAGTACCAGCCCGTCGTCGGAATGGAGTACATCGAATGAGCGCGCCTCCGACGCGTCGTCGAACCGACGAACGATGGCATCCACATCCGACGTCGTTACTTCGATCAGTTCGAGCACGCCATCGTCTACGGGCTGGCTCGTCAGGATCGTGAACTCGGCGTCCGGAAAGTCGGTCGAGACACCAGCTAGCCAGTTGTCGTCATCTACCCCGATTTCGACCTGCAGGCGTACACGAACCATATCACCGGGGTTGGCTGGCGAGTGGTTTAACAGGAGTCCTATCACCTTAAAAAGGTGAATATATTCACGAGTGAATCCGTAGTCTCACCACGCGTAGGAGATCCATGCCTCTCGCCGGAGACAGGCACAGATCGCTATGAACGAACACTCGCCCGAATCCCGTGAGGCAAGTCGAGTATGAGTACAATTGAAACGGCCCTCCCTCTCATGCAGGGGTTGCTCGGATTCATCATGCTGGCTGCGGGCAGTGCGAAGCTATTCGGTATTGACCTCGTGGTGGAGGATTTTGATCGATATGACTATCCCGAGTGGTTTCGATTCATTACCGGTGTCATCGAGGTATTTGGGGGGCTCGGCTTACTCATCGGTCTCGTATTTGCACCGACTCTCGCTGTTCTCGGCGGACTGCTAACAGTCGCTACGATGGCTGGGGCCATCCTGACACATCTCTTCCGGGTTGACGACCCGCTCTGGAGATTTGTCGGCCCATCGGTCTATCTTACCATCGGACTCTTCGTAGCGGCATTCCACCTGTTATCGTTTTAGCCAGTGAAGTGCGAGCAACAGTATGTGCTCCGATTGCGGGTGGGACGGGTGTCGTAGGCACGATTCAAGCGGGATGGTTGCCTGATACCTACGCGGGAGTAGATTGGATAGCTCCACGCGACTGAATCAATAGGCGGATTCTCGCCGGTTCAACGCTCGTGATTTTGAAAGAAGCGAGTTACGAACGCACATCGTTCGGTATGTCGTCTTCAGCTGGAGCGCTATTCGACGACTCTAACGTCGAACTTCCCGCACCAGCGGTATCGTCGGCCACCCCAGACGAACGTCCGGCGAACAAGTGCATAGAAAACCAGGGGAACGAATACGAACAACGCCGGGTAGGCCAATATGGCCGTCCATCGGCGGACACCCAGAATCTCATTGACGGTGAAATGAGCTGCCGTCAGAAAAACCGCCATGTATAGCGGAACCAGAATCGCCACTGCAAGGACAAGAAGTGAGACGAAACAGGTCCCAGCGACGGTACCGGGGAAATGCCACCGGAGAATCTGCGTCCAGCGGACCGGACGCTCGATCGCTTCACGAATGGTTCCACCGATCGGGACGATCCGTGTCCGTTCGACCGTCGTCACCTCGAGGTACTCCATGAGGAGGCCGTCGTCGCTGACGGTCTGTCGAAGCTCATCGAGAAACGCTGCCTCGTCGATGTCGTCACGCTCGAACACGACCGCTCCGCCCCAGATCTGATTGCCGAGATAGAGACCCAGCGAGCCAGCCGAGGCGTACAGCGGCTCGAGCAGCACCGATAGGGGATCGCGACCGACGAAGTAGGGGACCTCCGATACCGGGCCATACTCCGCATAATCCGATTTCATCTCCCCCAGCCAGTCCCAGGGATGATGGAAGTCGTCGTCCGTCCAGACGAGTCGGTCGTAGCGTGCAGCCTCCATCCCGGCAGCGATGGCGTTTGCCTTCCCCGAACAACCGTCTGGCTCGCCCGCAGCGATGAGCCGGACACCTTCGGGGGAATCTTCCCGCTCGGTGACGAGGTCATCCTCATTGTCGTCGATGATCACCAACTCGTCGTCATCTCCAAGTTGGGTAGCCAGGTCCGTGCACGCGGTGGTCCACTTCGTCGTCGGCAAGAGGATACTCACCGGCGGGTCGTCAGACATGGGCATATGGGTGCGCCTTTTCGCTCAGAACCGATGAGCGCAGTGCCGGCGATCCCTGGAAGTTTATTGTCCGTGGGTGGAGGCTGTGTCGCATACACTTCATAGACAGTCAACATACGAGGTTCCTAGTGACATTCTATGAGTTACTCACGACTCCTGCAGTCATTCTTTTCCAGAGCGATGGTACCCATCGAGTAAGCGAGAGACCGATTCTCGTCGTTCTATCAGGCGTGATCACCGGCTGGGTCGAATGAATCTTATCGGCCAGCTTGCGGCCGACCTCCTCGGGTCCAACCATCATCCATTCCGGATACTTGAGGCTGGCAGTCATCTGTGTGTTCACTGATGGCGGAATCATCAACGTACAGGAGACGTCCGTACCTCGAAGTTCGAGTTGCAATGAACGAACGAGCCCTTTGATAGCGCCTTTCGTTGCGGAATACCCGGACAGGCCAGGGTGCCCGGTGTCTGCCGTCCCAGAGCCCATATTGTGGATGATACCACCCTCCTGTGCGAGCATGTGCGGGAGGACCGCCTGAACCAGACGATAATAGCCGAAGAAGTTGACCTCGAACTCATGGCGTGTATCAGATAGCGACCGCTCCTGGAACGAAGCGACCCGGGCCACACCTGCGTTGTTGACGACGATATCGATTCGACCCCACTGTCCGATGATTTCGCTTACTACCGTCGCTAGTTGTCCACTCGATCGATAGCGGCGGAAGGAGAAGTCCGGTCTCAGATTGGAAGGACGGCGAAAAAGGACCGAAGAGCGACAAATACGCTGCGAGGATGCGAGGACATATCGGATTAGAC